>DASYLG010000259.1:0-3474 GCA_036009685.1 Iamia sp.
CTCGAAGAAGCCCCGGGTGAAGTTGGGCGAGAGCAGCACCGACGGGTCCGGCGGCCGGGGGCCCGAGGCGATGACCGACAGCCGGGGCTCGGACTCGACCGCCTGCACGGCCTCGTCGAGCTGGGCGTCGCGCAGCAGGACCGACGTGAAGCCGACGGCGTTGTCGAGCCCGAAGAGGCTGTGGAGCGACGGCCGGCGCAGGTCGTTGTCGACCAGCACGACCCGGTGGCCCGAGCGGGCCAGGGCCACGGCCAGGTTGGCGGCCGTGGTGGTCTTGCCCTCGCCCGAGACCGAGCTGGTCACCTGGATCACCGACACGTCGTGGTCCATGGCCGAGAACTGCACGGAGGTGCGCAAGGTCCGGTAGGCCTCGGCCACCGACGAGCTGGGGTCGGTGAGCGAGTGCACGGTGGAGCGGGCCCGGGCCCCGAACTCGGGGACGATCGCCAGGGTGGGCAGCCCGCCGGCCACCTCCTCGAGGCCACCCTTGCGGGAGAAGGTGTCGTCGAACTGCTCCTTGATGAAGGCGGCGACGACGCCGAGCACGAGACCCATCACCAGGCCCACGGCGGCGTTCTGGACGGGGCGGGGCGAGGCCGGCGACGACGGCACCGACGCCTCGTTCACGACCTGGGCCCCGCCCTCGGAGATGTTCGACGACAGGTCGAGCCGGGACAGGAGGTCCTCGTAGCTGTTGATCCGGGCCTCGAGGGCGGCCCGCTGGGTGTCGATCTGGCCGCTCTCGGCGTCGCGCTGGTCGTTCAGCCGCTCGAGGTCGGCCGGGTTGCCGTCGGGCGGGAAGGCGGCGATGAGGGCGTTGATCCGGTCGAGCGGCTCGGTGAGCGTGTCGAGCTGCTCCTGGACGTCGGCCCGCCGCGTCTGGATGTCCTCCGTGGTCGCCAGGTAGGCCTCGACCTGGCGGTCGCGCCGGATCTCGATGTAGGTGTCGGCGTAGGTGTTGGCCGCCTCGGCGGCCTGGTCGGCGTTGGTGTCCCGCGCCCGGAGGGCGACCACCTTGGTGTCGGGCCGCTGGCGGAAGGAGACGTCGACCTCGCCCCCGACCCGGCGCTCGACCTCGTCGCGCACGTCGGTCGACTGCATGATCTCCAGCTCGGTCTGGATGGCCGTGCGGTCCTCGGTCGCCCCCGACGGGGTGACGACGTCCTGCGCCACCGTGTCCTGGAGGACCACCGTGGCGGTGGCCTCGTAGACGGGCGTGGACAGGAACGTGAAGGCCACCGCGATGCCGGTGATGAGGATCGTCACCAGGACGATCGTCAGCTTCCGCCGTCGGAGCACCTGCACGTACTGCAGGAGGTCGGGCTCGAGCCCAGCGCGTGCGTACACCGGGGTCGATGGTACCGACCGAGGGTCCGGGAACCGGGATGGGGTGGCGTCCGCCGGGGCGCGGCGCGGCCGCGGCGCGTCGGGAACCCTCTCGTACAGGTCCGTCATCGGTGGATGTGTGCCTCTCGCGCTCTGGCCCGCCTGTCGGCCCGCCATCGGCGGGCCGGACCGCTACATGACGTAGACGGTGCGCATGACCTCGGCGATGGTCGTCTGACCCACGCGTACGAGGTCGATCGCCTGGTCCTGCATCGGGACCATCCCGTCCGCCACCGCGATCTTGCGGATGGCGTCGGCGTGGATGTTGTGGATCAGGCTGCCGCGCAGCTCGTCGGTCATGCGCAGCACCTCGTACACGCCGACCCGGCCGAAGTAGCCGGTTCCGGCGCAGACCGCGCACCCGGTGCCCTGGCGGAAGGCGTCCCGCTCGTCGGGATCGCCCCCGGCCCGCTCGTAGAAGGCCAGCTCCTGGGCGCTCGGGGAGTACGGCTTGGCACAGTCCTCGCAGACCCGGCGCACGAGGCGCTGGCCCACGGTCGCGAGCAGCGCCGAGGACAGGAGGTAGCCCTCGATGCCCATGTCGATGAAGCGGTGCAGGGCACTGGCGGCGTCGGTGGCGTGCACCGTCGAGAGCACGAAGTGCCCGGTCAGGGCGGCCTGGATGGCGATGCGGGCCGTCTCGATGTCACGGATCTCGCCGACCAGGATCGTGTCGGGGTCCTGGCGCAGGATGGCCCGGAGGCCGGAGGCGAAGGTCAGCCCGGCGACCTCGTTGATCGACATCTGGTTGATGTCGGGGAACACGTACTCGACGGGGTCCTCGACGGTCATGACGTTGATCTCGTCGCTCTTGACCGTCTGCAGCGTCGTGTAGAGCGTCGTCGTCTTGCCCGAGCCGGTCGGCCCGGCGCACACGACGAGGCCGTAGGGCGAGTAGATGACCTCGCGGTAGCGGGCCTCGACCTCGGCGCGCATGCCGAGATCGTGGAGCCCGTGGAGGGCCTGGGCCCGATCGAGGATCCGCAGCACGACGCTCTCGCCGAACACGGTGCCGGCGGTGCTGACCCGGATGTCGAGCTTCCGCCCGGCGGCAACCGTCTCGATCTGGCCGTCCTGGGGACGGCGGCGCTCGACGATGTTGAGACCGGCCATGATCTTGATCCGGCTCGACAGCGCCTGGGCCATCGACGGGGGCAGCGACAGCACCTCCTTGAGGGCGCCGTCGATGCGGTTGCGGATCCGGACGCGGTCCTCCATGGGCTCGATGTGGACGTCGGACGCCCGGCCCGCGACCGCCGCCTCGATGATCCGGCTCACCACCTGGACGATGGGGGCGTTCTCGTCGACCTGGAGGCCCTCGACGGTCTCGCCGGTCGTCGCCGACGGGGTCGCCCGGGCCTCGAAGGCCCGGATGATGTCGCCCAGGCCCTCCGACGCGGCGGCGGTCTTGGCCACCTCGGCGCGGGCGCGGGCCAGGTCCTGGGGATCGGCGACGACCAGGACGACCGGGCTCCCGAGGGCGGCCACGAGCATGGGGCGCAGGCGGGGGCGGGACGGATCGCCGACGGCGACGATCACGTCCGTCGCCGTCGCCCGGATCGGCAAGGCGTCGAGCTCCTCGGCCACGCTGGCCGCCAGCTTGACGGCCACGGCGGGGTCGGGGCTGGTCTGCCGCAGGTCGATGGGCTCGAGCCCGTTCTGCTGGGCCAGGGCGGCCACCAGGTCGGTGATGCCGACCAGGCCGCTGGCCACCAGCATCTCGCCGATCCGGCGGCGCTCGGCGGGGTCGGAGTCGGCCTGGCGCTGGAGCGCCTCCTCCAGCGGCTCGGGGCCGATGTCGCCCCGGTCGAGCAGGACGGACCCGATCAGCGGACGACCGAGGTCGACGATGTCGTCGTCCGCCGGCTCCGGTGGTGCGATCGTGGTCGCGGTCGCGGACCCCGGCAGGACGAGTCCCGACCGATCCCGCTCAGCACGTCGTCTGATGGCGATGACGAAGCCCCCCTGGCTCAGGCCACGACCCCCCGGTCACGGCTTCTGGAGTGACGATACCCGCGCGCCGCGTGCCCGTGGGCATCGGCGACCACGGGCCGTGTTCGGGCGGCGGCACCGACGATGATGGCGGCG
>DASYLG010000260.1:0-6861 GCA_036009685.1 Iamia sp.
GCCCGTGGCCACGGCCAGGGCGCCGGGGATGCCGAGGGCGGTGTCAGGCGCCCCCTCCAGCGCCGCCACCCGGGCCTCGACCACGGCCTGGGTCGGGTTCATGATCCGGGTGTAGATGTTGCCCACCTCGGCCAGCCCGAACAGGTTGGCCGCATGGGCGGTGTCGCGGAACTGGTACGACGTCGTCTGGTAGATCGGGACGGCCCGGGCCCCCGTGGCCGAGTCGGGCTCCTGGCCGGCGTGGATCTGACGGGTCTCGAAACCCCAGTCGGTGCTCATGGCCCGGACCCTACCCCCGAATTGTCGACCTGCAAGGTCAACAATTCGTCTCGCACCCTCCGGGGTGGCCGGCCCCATGATGGTCGGTGTCAACCGATCGAGCCGGTGGGGGGTCTGGGCGGGGTGCATGACGGACATCACAATGACCCCACCGTCGACCCGACCGGGCGACCCGATGACCACCGAGGTGACGGCCCGGATGGAGCCTGACCTCGCCGACCTCTTCCGCCAGCACCACCAGCGGCTGCTGCGCATCGCCTTCCTGCTGAGCGGCGACGATCGGGTGGCCGAGGACCTGGTGGCCGACGCCTTCGCCAAGGCCTACCGCCACCTCGCCCGGGGCCGGGTCGACGACCCCGGCGCCTACCTGCGGCGGGCCGTGGTCAACGGCTGGAAGCGCCAGCTGGGCCGGCGCATCCGCGACCGGGAGCGGGCTCGCTCGCTGCGGGTCGGCTGGGACCACGCCTTCGAGGACACCTCGGTCGAGCGCGAGCGCATCCTCGCCGCCCTCGCCACGTTGTCGGCCCGTCAGCGGTCCGTGGTCGTCCTGCGCTTCCTCGACGACCTGTCCGAGGCCGAGACCGCCTCGACGCTGGGCATCAGCCCCGGCGCCGTCAAGACCCACAGCCACCGGGGCCTCGCCCGGCTGCGCACCACCCTCCAGGAGGACCAGTGATCGATCTCGAGAACGACCTGCGGCAGCGCTTCGACGACGCCGCCTCCGACGTCAGCGCGTCGCCCGACCTGCTCGACGTCATCGAGCACCGGATCGTCGCCCAGGGCCGCCGCGTCGCCGCCCTGCGCGTCGCCGCCGTGGTGGCGGTGCTGGGCCTCGCCGTCGGCGGCGCCGTGGCCCTGGCCCCGGGCGCCGACGGCGATCCCACCACCCGGGCCACCGACCCGTCGGGCCCGTCCGCCAGCTCCGTCCCCGTCGGGCCGGCGGGCTGGGCGGCCATGGCCGATGCCCCGATCCCCGGCCGGTTCCAGCACCTCGCCATCGCCATGGACGGCGAGGTCCTCGTCTGGGGGGGCTACGGCACCGACGGGGAAGGGGGCAGCGAGGGCGAGGTGCGTGGCGGCGCCGTCTACGAGACGAACCTCGGCACGTGGCGGACGATCCCGGAGGCACCCCTCGACTTCGGCGGGTCCTCCGTCGGCGTCTGGACCGGCGAGGTCGCCATCGTGGTGAACGGCGACGGCGAGGCCGCCGAGCGGCAGGCGGCGGCGTTCGACCCGGCCACCGACACCTGGACCGCCCTGGCCGATCCGCCACCGGGGAACACCGCCAATGCCGTCACCAAGGCCGTGTGGACCGGGACCGAGGTCGTCGTCGTCACCGGCGACAGCGGCACGGGTGACTCGATCGACGTGTACGACCCGGCCGCCGACACGTGGCGGGAGGGCGCCACCCCACCGGTTCCGCTGCCGGCGTTCGGCGGGGTGGTGTGGACCGGCGACGAGGTGGTCGTCGTCGGCTACGACCAACCCGATGGCGGCCTCGTGGAGATCGCCGAGGACGCACCGGACTCCGACGGCGACGGCACACCGGACGCGCTCGAGGAGCTCGAGGAGCCGGAGTACGGCGAGATGGCCGTCATCGCCTACGACCCGGCGGCGGACTCGTGGCGGAGCATCGACTGGGGCCTCGGCGCCCTGCGGAACGATGTGGCCGTGGCGTGGACCGGCACCCACCTCTTCGTCGGCGGCGGCTCGACCTTCGGCCCGGAGGAGGGTGGCCCGTCGCCGGACGGCGCCCTGGTCGACCTGGCGACCGGCGAGTGGACACCGGTCCCCGAGGCCCCGAGCCCCTTCTTCGGCGACGCCCGCTACGGCTCGGTCTGGACCGGCACCGAGGTGCAGGTCTACGCCGAGGATGGGAAGACGCCCCTCCTGTTCGATCCCGTCGCCGCCACCTGGCGCCAGGGCCCGACGCAGCCCGGCGAGGCCGTCTCCGACGTGCCGTCGGTCTGGTCGGCCGGCCGGGTGGTGGTGCCGCTCGGTGGCCACGAGACGGTCTACGAGACCGACGAGAACGGCGAGACGACCGTCGGCGGCTGCTGCGACGGCGGCCCCGCCGGCGGCTGGACCTTCGTCCCCTAGACGGCGGGAACCCCTCGGCGAACCGGTGATCGGATCGAACGGCTTCCCGTCCGATCGGATCACCGGTTCACCGGGTTGCGGGGTCAGTCGCCGCCCGAGGCGTCCTCGACCTTGGTCTTGCCGGCGGAGATCCACGGCATCATGTCGCGGAGGCCGGCGCCGACCGTCTCGATCTGGTGGTCCTTGCCGGCCTGGCGGAGGGCCTCGAACTGCGAGCCGCCACCCTTGATCTCGCCGACGAACTCCTTGGCGAACTCGCCGCTCTGGATCTCGCCCAGGACCTTCTTCATCTCGGCCTTCACCCCGGCCGTGATGATGCGGGGGCCACGGGTCAGGTCGCCGTACTCGGCGGTGGTGGAGATCGAGTAGCGCATGCCGGCGATGCCCTGCTCGTACATGAGGTCGACGATGAGCTTGAGCTCGTGGAGGCACTCGAAGTAGGCCGACTCGGGCTGGTAGCCCGCCTCGACGAGGGTCTCGAACCCGGCCTGGACCAGGGCGGTGAGGCCGCCGCAGAGGACGACCTGCTCGCCGAACAGGTCGGTCTCGGTCTCCTCCTCGAAGGTGGTGTCGAGCACGCCGGCCCGGGTGCCGCCGATGGCGTCGGCGTAGGCCAGGGCCACGCCCCGGGCGTTCCCGGTGGCGTCCTGGTGGACGGCGATGAGGGCCGGCACGCCGCCGCCCTCGGTGTAGGTCCGGCGCACGAGGTGGCCGGGGCCCTTGGGGGCGACGAGGGCGACGTCGACGCCCTCGCGGGCGCTCACGTAGCCGAAGCGCACCGAGAAGCCGTGGGCCACCAGGACGGTGTCGCCGTCGTTCAGGTTGGGGGCGACGTGCTCGGTGAACACGGCCTCGTGCTCGGTGTCGGGCAGGAGGATCATGATCACGTCGGCCTCGGCCGAGGCCTCGGACAGGCCGGCGACCTTGAGCCCGGCCTCGGCGGCCTTGGCCGCCGACGACGAGCCCTCGCGGAGCCCGACCCGCACGTCGATGCCGGAGTCGGCCAGGTTCAGGGCGTGGGCGTGGCCCTGCGACCCGTAGCCCAGGATCGCCACCTTCTTGTCGGCGAGCAGGGAGCGGTCGGCGTCAGCCTCGTAGGACACGGTGGCCATGGGTGTGCTTCTTCCTTCTGGTTGTTGAGAGTGGAGATCGGGGGATCTAGGCGGTCTCGGCCGCGGCGGTCGCGGCGCGAGGGCTGAGACGGGGCAGGGCGACGCGACCGGTGCGCTGGAGCTCGCGGATCCCGAACGGGCGCAGCATCTCCTCGAAGTCGTCGACCTTGGTCGGGTGGCCCTCGAGCGAGAGGGTCAGCTCGTCGTGGGTGACGGCGAGGATGCGGCCCTCGAAGATCGTGACCAGCTCGACCACCTGGCCCCGGATGTCGGGGGTGGCGGAGACGGTGGCGAGGAGCAGCTCGCGCTCGACCGACCAGCGGGGGTCGAGCTCGCTGATCTCGATGACGTTGATCAGCTTGTCGAGCTGCTTGACGATCTGCTCGAGCGGGGCCGACTCGACGTCGACGACGATGGTGATGCGGCTGAAGCCGTCGTCCTCGGTCGGGGCCACGGCGAGCGACACGATGTTGAAGCCCCGCCGGGCGAACAGGTTGGCCACCCGGCTGAGCACGCCGGAGCGGTTCTCGACCAGGACCGACAGGACGTGGTGGCGGACGGTCTCACCGGGCTGAGCATCTCGGCGCGTCATGTTCAGTTCCCGCCTTCGCCGGTCTGGACGCCGTGGCCGGCCTGGAAGGGCGGGACCTGGATCTCGTCGTTGGACTTGCCCGCCGCGACCATCGGGAAGACCTTCTCCCGGCTGTCGGTGCGGAACTCGACCACGACGGGACGGTCGTCGACGTCGTTGGCCTTGTCGATGGCGGGCTGGATCTCCTCGGGCGACTCGACCCGGATGCCCACGCAGCCCATGGCCTCGGCCCACTTCACATAGTCGGGCAGGTCGGGCGAGAGGTACACCTCGGAGTAGCGCTCCTCGTAGAACATCTCCTGCCACTGGCGGACCATGCCGAGGTAGGCGTTGTTGAGGATGGCGATCTTGACCGGGATGCGCTCGGCCGAGGCGGTGACCAGCTCCTGGGCCGTCATCTGGAAGCACCCGTCGCCGTCGACGGCCCAGACCATGCGGTCGGGACGACCGACCTTGGCGCCGATGGCGGCGGGGACCGAGAAGCCCATGGTGCCCAGGCCCCCGGAGTTGATCCAGGTGTAGGGGTGCTGGAAGCGCCAGTACTGGCTGGCCCACATCTGGTGCTGGCCGACGCCCGAGGCGAGGATCGTGTCCTCGGGGACCGAGTCCCGCAGGTGCTCGAGCACCATCTGCGGCTTGAGCTGGTCGCCCTCGGCCGGCGGCTCGTAGGCCAGCGGGTAGCGCTCCTGCCAGCCGCTGATCTGGCTGTTCCACGGGCCCCGGTCGGGGGCCTCGATCCCGGTGGCCAGGCGGCGGCGGAGGGCGGCCACGAGGTCCTCGATGATGAGACGGCAGTCGCCGTGGATGGGGACGTCGGGCCGGCGGACCTTGCCCAGCTCGGCGGCGTCGATGTCGGCGTGGATGATCTTGGCCTCGGGGGCGAACCCGGCGACCTTGCCCGTGACCCGGTCGTCGAAGCGAGCGCCCAGGGCGATCAGCAGGTCCGACCGCTGCATCGACGTCACCGCCGTGAAGTTGCCGTGCATGCCCGGCATGCCGAGACACAGGTCGTGGCCGTCGGGGAAGGCGCCCCGGGCCATCAGGGTGGTGACGACCCGGATGTCGGTGAGCTCGGCCAGCTCGAGCAGGGCCTCGGCCGCCCGGGCCTTGAGGATGCCGCCGCCCACGTAGAGGATCGGGCGCTCGGCGGCGAGGATCATCTCGGCCGCCCGCTCGATGGCCCCCGGGTCGCCGGTGGTCGCCGGGCGGTAGCCGGGCAGCGAGGCCGTCACCTCGGCGTCGGTGGGCCAGTCCCAGCCCGTGGCCGAGGCCGGGTTGGTGGGGTCGACGATGTCCTTGGGGATGTCGACCAGGACGGGCCCGGGTCGACCGGTGGTGGCCAGGTGGAAGGCCTGCCGGATCACCATGGGGATGTCGTCGGCCTCGGTGACCAGGAAGTTGTGCTTGGTCACGGCCTGGGTGATGCCGGTGATGTCGCACTCCTGGAAGGCGTCGGTGCCGATCGCCGGCCGGGCCACCTGCCCGGTGATGCAGACCATCGGGATCGAGTCCATGAAGGCGTCGGCCAGCGGGGTGACGATGTTCGTCGCCCCCGGGCCCGAGGTGACCATGGCGACGCCGGGGCGGCCGGTGGCGTGGGCGTAGCCCTCGGCCATGTGGCCGGCCCCCTGCTCGTGGCGCACCAGGATGTGGCGGATCGTCGAGTCCAGCACCGGGTCGTACACCGGGAGGATGGCACCACCGGGGAGACCGAACATCACCTCCGTCCCCTCCATCTCGAGGGCACGGATCAGCGCCTGTCCTCCGTTCATGTCCATCTTCATCGTCTCCTGCGGTGTCTCGGGCGGTGGGTGGGATCTTCGGGGATGGAGGGTTTCAGCTCACGTGCGGCGGCCGAAAACGACGACGACCTCCCCGCGAGGGGAGGTCGACCGAGCGCACGCGATGAGATGCCGGCGGCGTGCGCTCTAGGGCCCGAGTACGAGGAGGGTGCCGGCGGACATCGCCGGAAGCATCGCGCACCGCTTGGCCCGTCGTCCAACCAACATCCTGACCTGCGTCTTCCTCCCGCCCAGGGTCCCCTCCCCGGGCCCGTCCACCGAGGCCCAGGTCAGGGCTACAGTCCGCTCGGCCCGCAGGCCGGGACGGCGCCACGGTGCGCCGCCACCCGGCCCGACGGGATCGAGCCCCGAGGCAGGACGATGAGCGACCCGAACTCCACGATCAGCATCCGCAGCTCCGAGCTGTCGGACCCGATGCCCGACCCCGCCCCCACCGGTCCCACGCAACCGGGTGACCTCAACCACCAGCTCCTGACCGAGTCGGTGTGGACCGACGAGATGGTCCAGGCCGCCGGCATCCCCGTCGTCGACATCCAGATGGTGTCGATCGGCGGTGGCATCGGCAGCTTCGAGCTCGTCGACCACCTGCGGATCGCCGGCATGCGCACCGACCAGCTCCGCGTGCTCACCAACCTCGACGTGCCGTGGCAGACCTACGAGTACCTGACGAAGGTCTCCCAGGTGCCCCGCAAGGAGCGGCTCCGCTCCGACGCCCAGTCGATGCCCGACAACATCTGGGGCTTCCCGAGCTTCGCCTTCCGGGAGGCCTGGGCCCCCAAGACGCTGGACCCCATCTGGAACGTCTGCACCGAGCCCGTCTTCCGCGACTACTTCACCCCTCGAGCCGGCCAGGTGTTCGCGGCCATCGAGCGCGAGGCCCACCGCATCAGCTACTTCGACATGACGGTCAAGGGCCAGGTGCGGATGGTCCGGCGCCGCTACGGGGGTGGCTACTTCACCATCCTCACGCCGGCCC
>DASYLG010000261.1:0-6626 GCA_036009685.1 Iamia sp.
GGGCAACGGAGGGGACCACACCTACGGGTTCAACCCAACCAGGGCGACCGGCTCACACCCTCTCCACGCCAGCTCTTCGGTACGGCCACTTCCCCGGACCCACCACCAATCCTAGAAGCGCCTTGCTCAGCAGTCTCCTAGCGCCGGACGCGACGCCCGTCAGCACGACGGCTCGGCGGCGTCGACCGACCAGGTCACGACGACGCGGGTGGCGTCGACCACCGGGCCCGGGGGGACGGCGACCACGCGCAGGAGCTCCGTCCCCGGTTCCAGCCGGGGCACGGGCTCGCCGGGGCCGAGCGGCGTGAGCCCGATGACGGCCGCGCAGCGCACCCCGCGCCGCTGGTACTCCGCCCCGGCGCTCACGCCGTCGCCGCCGTGGATGACCGGATCGGCTCCGGCCCGGCGGATCCGGTAGGCGATTCCCGGCGCCAGCTGGAGGCCGAGGACGCCGTGCTGGAGCACCTGGTAGCGCTGGCCGTCCCGGACCTGGCCGGCGACGGCGTCGCCGACCTGCTCGGCCACCGGGTAGAGGTGATCCTCCGGGTCCCGGATGGGCGTACCCAGGGCGACGGCGACCATGAGCACGACGGCCACGAGCACCGCCACGCCCGTCCCGCGGCGAGATCCGGGGCGGCGGGCGAGCCGGCCGAGAAGCGCCGTGGCCCGCACCGACGATCGGACGCCGGTGGCCACCAGCACCACCCAGGCGAGCATCCCGACCGGGATGAGCCACCAGGTCGTGTAGCCCACGCTCAGGCCCCGCTCGTCGGTCGGCGTCGACCGGAGGGCGACCGACGACGACGCCAGCACGGCGAGCACCACGAGCGGCGGGATGGCGATGTCCCGGCGGCGGAGGCGCACGCCCCGGACGACGAGGGCGAAGAGCCCGATGCCCACCCCGACCGCGCTCACGACCTGGAGGGAGCACCAGGGCGGGTCGAGCCGGCCGAGGATCGCCAGACCGCCGACGTGGCTGCGTCCGAACGCCGGCGGCAGGCCCACGCTCCACGCCAGGACGTGACCGGCGACCTCGATGCCTCGGACCTCACCCCGGGCCGACCGCGAGAGGAGGGTCAGGTTGCCGGGGTGGCGGGTGAGCTGCTGGGCCAGCGGGATCGCCCACAGCACCGCACCGACCGCGGCGGCGAGGACCAGGGGCCGCGCTGACCGGCGGGGCGGGGTGGCAGCGGCGGCGCCGACGCGACGACCTCGCAACCAGCCGAGGGCGTCGGGGCCCCACCCGCCGGCGACGGCCACCGCCACGGCGGCGATGGCGGGCAGCGTGTAGGTCACGTGAACCTGGGCGAGGAACGACGCCACCGCGAAGGTGAGCGGGAGCCAGCCCCGCTCGCCGACGCCGACCGACCAGGCCAGCAGGACGAGCAGCGCCATGGGCGCCAGCCCGATCGACGGGTTCCAGCCGACGGCGAGGTTGACCGGGTCGAAGGCTCGGGCAGAGAGCACCAGGCCCGCCGTCAGCGGCAGCATGAGCGCGATCCCGCCGCGCCGCCCGGCCAGGTGGACCGTCGCCGCCAGAGCGCCGGCGGCGAGTGCTCCGGCCAACGCCGCCACCAGCCAGAGGGGGCCGATCTGGGCCGCGGGGGCCAGCACCCAGTAGCCCAGCGGTCCCGGGCTGCGGGTCGGCGCCCCGGCCGCGGCTGACGCCAAGCTCATCTGGCCGAGCGCCGGCGTGCGGGTGGTCAGCACGTCGTGGGCCCGCAGGGCGATAACGCCCTCGTCGGCGATGGGCACCCAGCCCACCTGTACCGCCCGCACGGTCGCCCGGACGGCCGGAAGGGCCGCCACAAGGGGCAGCACCACGCCCCACCACCTCCCCTCGCGCCCGCGCCGCGTCGAAGACAGCTCCGTCGTATCCGCCATGTGTGCACCTCCGCCGAGGTCCGAGTCCCTCCGCCGGGACCCGTGACGACCGTGACCCTACGACATGGTGTGACGGTCGACGAGGGGACGGGATCCGGCCCCGGACGCGCCGAGGGCGGGGCGCCCACCGGGTGACCGGTGCGCGCCCCGCCCTCGAGCGGCGACAGGGGGGTCGACTACTTGAGCTCGACCTCGGCGCCCTCGGCCTCGAGGGCCTCCTTGGCCTTCTCGGCGTCGTCCTTCGAAGCCTTCTCGAGGACGGGCTTCGGGGCGTTGTCCACCAGGTCCTTGGCCTCCTTGAGGCCGAGGCCGCTGATGGCCCGGACGGCCTTGATGACCTTGACCTTGTTCTGGCCGGCGCCGGTGAGGACGACGTCGAACTCGTCCTTCTCCTCCTCCTCGGCAGCAGCCTCGCCGCCACCGGAGGTCGCCGCGGCCACGGCCACGGGGGCGGAGGCGGTGACGTCGAAGCGCTCCTCGAACGCCTTCTTGAGCTCGGACAGCTCCAGCACGGTCATGCCCGCGATGGCGTCGAGGATGTCGTCAGTTGAAAGGGTGGCCATGTTCAGCTCTCCTCGGTAGCGGCCGTCTCGGCCGGGGTCTCGGTGGTGGTCTCGTCGGCGTCCGCCGACTCGGGGGCGTCGGACTCGTCCGACTCGGTGGCCGAGTCCTCGGCCGGGGTCTTGTCGAGGACGGCGGCGGGAGCCGCGTCCTCGGTCTCGGTGTCGGCCGGGGCCGACTCGGTCGGGGCGCCGGGGGCGCCTCCGGCCTCGATCAGGGCGTTCAGGGCGTAGCTGAACGACCGGGGCACGGCGTCCAGCAGGCTGGCGAACTGCTGCGCCGGGGCGGCGAACAGGCCGGCGATCTCGGCCAGCAGCTGCTCGCGGCTGGGGAGGTCGGCGAGGGCCTTGACGTCGTCGGCGCCCAGCACCGAGCTGCCCAGGAGGCCGCCCTTGACGACCAGCGCCGGGTTGGTCCGGGCGAAGTCACGCAGCGCCTTGGCCACACCGGCGACATCGCCGTCGACGAAGGCGATGGCGGTCGTGCCGACGAGCAGGTCGTCGATGTCGAGACCGCGCTCGCGGGCGGCGATCCGCACCAGCGTGTTCTTGTAGATCTTGTAGGTGCCGCCGGACGCCCGCAGGGCGGTGCGCAGCTCGGCCATGGCCGGGACGTTCAGGCCGCGGTACTCGGTGAGCACGGCAGCTTCGGCGGCGTCGAGACGCTCGCCCACCTCGGTGACGACGGCCGCCTTCTCAGGTCGGGGCTCTCCCATGGCTCTCCTCTCTCGATCGGGGTGCGCTGGACGCGCGGAGACACGAGAGAGAGGAAGTCATGCTTCCTCGCCTCGTCTGGCGGACCGTGGTCCCTTCGGCACCCTGGGGGTGCGACCAGATGTCTCCGGCGAGCAGAGCTCAGATGTGAACCGGGCAACCGTACCGGCCCGTCGGCGGGCCGACCAACTCGAGGACCACGAGGTGCCTGGCACCTCGTGGTCCGGGGGCGTCAGACCTCTTCGAGGACCTTGATGCGGTTGGGATCGACCTTGATGCCGGGGCCCATGGTCGACGCCAGGCCGACCTTGCGCAGGTAGCGGCCCTTGGCCGACGCCGGCTTGGCCCGGTGGAGCTCGTCGATGACGGCCCGCAGGTTGGTCAGCAGGTCGACGCTGGTGAAGCTGGCCTTGCCCACGGGGACGTGGACGTTGCCGTAGCGGTCGGTGCGGTACTCGACCTTGCCGCCCTTGAAGTCGGCGACGGCCTTGCCCACGTCGGTGGTGACGGTGCCGGTCTTGGGGTTGGGCATCAGGCCCCGAGGGCCGAGCACGCGGCCCAGGCGACCGACGGTCGGCATCATGTCCGGCGTGGCGATGGCCAGGTCGAAGTCGAGCATCCCACCCTCGACCTGGGCGGCCAGGTCGTCGCTGCCGACGATGTCGGCACCCGCGGCCCGGGCCTCCTCGGCGGCGTCGCCGGCGGCGAAGACGGCGATGCGGACGTCCTTGCCCGTGCCGGCGGGCAGGGCGACGGTGCCCCGGACCATCTGGTCGGCCTTGCGGGGGTCGACGCCGAGGCGGATGCTCAGCTCGACGGTCTCGTCGAAACCGGCGGTGGCCAGCGTCTTGACCAGCTCCACGGCCTCGTCGGCGGTGTGCATGTGGTCGCGGTCGTAGCGCTTCGTCGCGTCGGTGTAGCGCTTGCCCTTCGCCATGATGGCTCCCTCGTGTCGATGGCCCGGGGCGAGGTCCTCCCCGGTGCCTGGTTGTCCCGCCCACCAGGATCGGTGGTGCGAGTTTGCCGGCCGGAGCCGGCGGAGATCAGACGACCTGAAGGCCCATCGAGCGGGCGGTGCCCTCGACCTGCTTGATGGCGGCGTCGATGTCGTGGGCGTTCAGGTCGGGCAGCTTGGTCTCGGCGATCGAGCGGACCTGGTCGGCGGTGACCGACCCGGCGCCCTCGCGGCCGGGGTTCTGCGAGCCCTTGGCGATGCCGGCGGCCTCCCGGAGGAGGACCGGCGTCGGCGGGGTCTTGGTGATGAAGGTGAAGGTCCGGTCCTCGAAGACCGTGATCTCGACCGGGACGATCGTGCCCCGCTGCGACTCCGTCTGGGCGTTGTACGCCTTGCAGAAGTCCATGATGGCCACGCCATGGGGACCCAGGGCGGTGCCCACGGGGGGCGCCGGGTTCGCCTGACCGGCGGGGATCTGGATCTTGACGACGGCCAGGACCTTCTTCTTGGCCACGACGGGCACTTCCTTCTTCTTCGATGTGGGCCTGGCGCGTCAGCGCGAGGAGGACGGACCAGCGTACGGGGATGACGGCGCGGCGCGCCAGACGACCCGGATGCTCAGAACTTGGCGACCTGCGAGAAGTCGAGCTCGACCGGGGTCTCGCGGCCGAAGATGTCGACGAGGACCTTGACCTTGAGCTGGTCCTCGTTGATCTCGACGATCTCGCCGGAGAAGTTGGCGAACGGGCCTTCCTTGACCCGGACGGTCTCGCCCAGCTCGTGCTCGAGACGGGCCCGGCCCTTCTTGTTCGGGAGCTCCTCGGCGTCGTCCTTGATGGCGAGGAAGGTCTCGACGTCGCGGCGGGGCAGCGGCGACGGCTTGTTGCCGGCCCCGACGAAGCCGGTGACACCCGGGGTGTTGCGGATGACGTACCAGGAGTCGTCGTCGAGGAGGCAGCGCACCAGCAGGTAGCCGGGGAACATCTTCTTCTGGACGACCTGCTTCTTGCCGTTGCGGATCTCGACGACGTCCTCCATGGGGATGACGACCTCGTGGATCCGTCCCTCCATGTTCATCGACGAGGTCCGGGCCTCGAGGTTCTGCTTGACCTTCTTCTCGTAGCCCGACTGGGTGTGGACCACGAACCAGCGGCCGGGCCGGTCATAGGGGCTCTCGACCGGAGCGGACTCCTCGACGAGGGCCTCGGCGTCGACCACCTCGGAGATGACCTCGCCGGTCTCGGGGTCGACCCCGGTGGGGGCGGCGACGACGTCCTCACCGGGCTCGACGCCGGGGGCGTCGGCCTCGCCGGCATCCGGGGTGATGGTGCCGGGCGTGGCGGTGTCGGTCGGCGACGGCGGGGCGTCGGTCTCGGCCGCGTCCTCGGCGGGAGCAGTGGTGTCGGTCTCAGGTTCGAGGAAGGTCATGTGTCGTTCTTGGAGGGGGTCATGCAGCAGTCGGGCGGGAGCGGGCTCACGCCTCGTAGATCCAGAGGACGGCCTTGGCCAGTCCGAAGTCGACACCCGCGATCAGGGCGGTCATCACCACGACGGTGATGAAGACGATGATCGAGTAGTTGACGGTCTCGGCGCGCGTCGGCCAGTTGACCTTGCGCATCTCGGCCATGACCTCACGCCCGAACTGGCGCGGCTTGGTGCGCTTGTCCTTGGGGCGCGGGGCCGCGGGGGCCCGGCGCTCGGCCTTGGGCTGGCCCTCGGCATCGAGCGTGCCCTGCTTCTGCAGGAGGCGCTTCTGTTCACGGTTCATCGCCATCGGTGGTACCTGACGAAAGAGAGATGGGTGGAGCAGGGCAGGAGGGAGTCGAACCCCCAACCGCCGGTTTTGGAGACCGGTGCTCTGCCAGTTGAGCTACTGCCCTCGGTGTACCGGCTCTTGGGAGCAGGGACCGGTCGAGACTAGCAACCGGTCAGCCGAAGTCCCACTCGCCGATCTCGGCGGGCCCGGGGGCCGA
Source organism: Iamia sp. (assembly GCA_036009685.1). Lineage (GTDB taxonomy): Bacteria > Actinomycetota > Acidimicrobiia > Acidimicrobiales > Iamiaceae > Iamia. Next base: position 6,087 of record DASYLG010000261.1, read on the forward strand.
GGATCGGTGGGTTCAGCCGGCGAGGGGGAGACGCCGGGAGCGGGTCCGGGTGACGAGGACCACGGCCCCGGCCGCTCCGGCGGCGGCGGTCGCGGCGGCCAGCCCGCCGATGTAGGCGGCCCGCCGGCCGGTGAGCAGCGAGCGGATGGCGTGGCGCTCGCCCGCCTCCTCGATGTGGGCCAGGACCTCGGTGACGAGCCCCGGGGCGGGTACCAGGACGTCCTCCCGCAGCGAGCGCAGGGCCCGCAGCACCCGTCGGTGCTGGACCAGGTCGGCCTGGCAGCGCAGGCACCCCTGGACGTGGCGCCGGGCGGCCCGGTCGAGCGCCCCCGGGTCGCCCCCCGAGGCGGCCAGCTGGTCGCCCATCTCGGTGCAGACCGAGCTGATCGTCTGGCTCATCGGTGCCCCCTCCGGCCATCGGAACCCTTCGCCCGCCTCGTTGCCACCGTCGACCGATGAGCCCTGCCGGCTCCGCAAGCTCCGCCGGCAGACCGCCCGTGCCTCCTGGTTCGCTCGCTGCGCTCGCTCACTTCGGGTCCT
>DASYLG010000262.1:0-2842 GCA_036009685.1 Iamia sp.
CGAGCGGCACGAGCGCCACGACGACCCACACCGTTCTCGGCACGGAAGAGCCGGGATATCCAGCTCTTCCGTGCCGAGAACGACGGATCGGGGTCATCGCAGGACGATCTCGGTCCAGCGCTCGGTCCACCCGTCCCGACCGGCCTCGATCGCGGCCGGGGTCAGGGTGAGGGGCTCGTCGACCTCCGTGCTGTGGGCCGTGTACTCGGCCGGCACCTCGGCCGTCTCGTTCACCGGCGTGACGAACATGTTGAGGGGGATGTCCTCCTGGAACGTGGGCGACAGGAGGAAGTCGACCAGCCGGGCGGCGGCCTCGGGCTCGTCGGTGCCGCGCAGCACGCCGGCCAGCTCGACCTGGCGGAAGCAGGCGTCGGCCACCACGCCGATGGCGGGCTCGTCGCGGGGCGGGTCGGAGTAGACGACGTCGGCGACGGGGCTGGAGGCGTAGGAGGTGACGATCGAGCGCTCGCCGGTCCCGGCCCCGAAGCTGCCGTTGTAGGCCTCCTCCCAACCGGCGGTGACCTCGACGCCGTTGTCCCGCAGGTCGGCCCAGTAGTCCTCCCACCCGTCGGCGCCGTACTCGGCGATGGTGGCGAGGAGGAAGGCGAGCCCGGGTGACGAGGTCTCCGGGTTCTCGGTGACGAAGGCGTCGACGAAGGCGGGATCGGTGAGGTCGTCCAGCGACCGGGGCGCATCGGCCGCATCCGGGAAGGTGGCCTTGGAGTAGTTCAGGCAGACGTCGCCGACGTCGATCGGCGTGGCCAGATCGTCGGTGGCGATCTCGAGCTCGTCGGGCACGTCGGCGAGGGCCTCGGGGGCGTAGGGCACGAACAGCCCGGCCTCGGTCCCCCGGCACAGGAACGTCGTGTCGATGCCGAACATCACGTCGGCCACCGGATCGCCGGCGGTGAGGATCGCCTGGCTGACCATGGCCCCGGCGTCGCCCGTCGACACCAGCTCGACCTCGATGCCGGTCTCCTCGGTGAAGGCGTCGAACAGCCCGTCGGACACGGCGAAGGAGTCGTGGGTGGCGAGGGTGACGGTGGTGCCGTCGAGATCGGCGTCGGCCACCGCCGCCGGGTCGATGGGCTCGGGGAGCGTCTCGGGCCGGCAGGCGTGGGCGTCGGGCTCGGTGGTGCCCGACTCCCCCACCGCCGCCGGCTCGGGGTCGTCGGTGCAGGCGGTCAGGCCCCCGAGGAGGGCGAGCGCGGCCGCCGCTGCGACGGCGCGACGAAGATGGCGAGAGATGACGAGGTGGGTGGACACAGATTTCCTCCGCTGGCATTGCCCAGGTCAGGTGTGCGGGTCGACGGCGGGTCCAGCCGTCCTCTCAGCCCGTGGCCACGAGCTCCCCGATCAGGTTGTGACCCGACCCTACCGCCGGAGGTGGCGGACGTCAGCCCGTGATGCGGTCCGCGTCCTCGTCGCGGCTCAGGATCTCGGCCACGACGGTCTCGACGGAGGTGCCGCTCTCGAGGCGGACCGCTCACCCTCCAGGGTCCGTCGTCACCGGCCTGATCGGCCGGCCGGGGCGGGTCGTGAGGACCTCAGCGCGGGGGCGCGACCCGGTGGGCGACGGCCGCGGCCTGGGTCCGGGAGCGGACGCCCAGCTTGGCCAGGATGTTGCTCACGTGGACCCCGGCGGTGCGGGTGCTGATGTAGAGGGCGGCGCCGATCTCGCCGTTGGTGCGCCCCTCGGCCAGGAGGGCCAGGACCTCGACCTCGCGAGGGGTCAGCCCCAGGTCGCCATAGCGCGGGGCGGGCTCTCCGGAGGCGGACGGCGCGTCCGTGACGGCCCCCGCTCCGAGGTCGCCCAGACGGGCCCGGCGGGACAGGGCATCGAGCTCGTCGACGAGGGGTCGAGCCTCGATGGCCACCGCGTCGGTCCGAGCCCCGGCCGCCACCTCGGCGGCCGCCCCGACCGTCCCAGCCGCCACCAGCGCCTCGGCCCGGCGCCAGCCGGCGTAGATCCGGTGCCAGCGGTGGCCGAGCTCGGTGGCGACCTCGCCCACCGCGGCCCACCGCTCCGCCTCCTCGGTCGGGTCGACGGCCCGGCCACGGGCCACCTCGGCGGTCACGAGGGCAGCGGCCAGCGACGGCGGGAGCGTGTTCTGCGGGGCGTCGGCCATCGGGATGACGGCGGTGGCCTCCAACCCGGCGCGCGCCGCGGCCCGGGCGTCGTCGCGGAGCCCCGGGTCGAGGGCCCGGTCCGCCTGGATGCGGGCCACGGTGGCCAGCACCTCGGCCCGGAACTGGGTGTCGGACCCGGCGCCGTCGCGGGCCAGGACGTCGGCCGCCAGCGGCATCGGATCCTGGCGAGCGCGGGTGAGCCAGAGGTGCTCCAGCCGGATCCGCGTGAGAGCGCCCTCGAACTGGAGGTTGGCCTCGCCGGCGATGATCGGGTCGAGCCGCTCGATGGCGGCGCCCACCCCGTCGAGGCGACCCTGGAGGACGTCGAGCCACGTCTCGGTGAGGTCGGCGTGGATGTGCGCCATGTGGCCCTCGGCCTCGACCCGCTGCTCGACCATCTCTCGGGCCTCGGGCAGGCGGCCGATGCCCACCAGCACCTCGGCGGCGTTGAGACGGGCGAAGCCATGGCGGCGCAGGCCCCGCTCGAGGGCACGGCGGTGGCCCTCCATGCCGTACTCGAGGGCCCGCTCGTGCTGGCCCAGCAGCCGCAGGGTGTCGGACAGGTTGACGTAGGCCCGCGTCTCCCAGTCGATGTCGTCGGTCTCGGTGGCGATGGCGAGCGACGACTCCATCAGGGCCAGGCCCCGATCGACGCCGAAGCCGGTGAGCACCAGGTCGTGACCCACGACGTGCTGGGCCCGGCCGATGGTCG
>DASYLG010000263.1:0-4193 GCA_036009685.1 Iamia sp.
CGCTGCCGTTGGTGACGACCCGCCGGGTGACCTCGACCGGCCAGGTGCCCTCCATCTGGCGGGCCAGGAGCTCGCCGCCGACCGTGTCGCCCATGTCGTGGGTCATGAGGGCGAGCCGGTCGATCCCGAGCTCGGCCACCACCGCCTCGACGACGTCGGCCTGCAGGGCCATGGTGTAGCGCCGGTCGGGCTTGGCCGAGAGACCGAAGCCGAGCAGGTCGAGCAGGACCACCCGCCGATGCTGCGCCAGGCGGGGCACGAGGTGGGCCCAGTCGAACGACGATGTCGGGAAGCCGTGCACGATCAGCAGCGGTTCGTGGCGCTCGTCGGAGGTCGCCCGGACGTCCCACCGCGCGACCGTCTCTCCATCGACCATGATGGGGGTGGCCCGCTCCGCCCAGGCCGTCACCTCGGGATCGCTCCAGGTGATGTCGCGGATGCCGTCCAGGTCGGTGCGCATGGGGTTCGCCTCCGGGTGTTGTCAGACGTACTGACAAAAGTGTAGCCTGCCGGCATGGCCGGCGCCGACACTCCAGACGACGGCGGGATCCGGCGCGACGGCGACGGGCGCACCGCCCGGCGGGAGCGCAACCGCGAAGCCGTGGTCACCGCCCTGTTGACCCTGTACCGCGAGGGCGTGCTGGCCCCGTCCGCCGACGACATCGCGGCCCGGGCCGGCGTCTCGGCTCGCTCGCTCTTCCGCTACTTCGCCGACGTCGGCGACCTGGCCTCGGAGGCCGTGGCCCGCCAGCAGGAGCACCTCGCCCCGCTGCTGAAGCTCGACCTCGACCCCGAGGCGCCGCTCGACGAGCGCATCGACGCCTTCGTCGCCGCCCGGATGCGGCTGCTCGCCGCCATGGGCGAGGTCGGCCGGGTGGCCCGCTTCCGCTCCTTCCAGCAGCCGATCGTGGCCAAGGGCCTGACCCGGGTCCGCCAGATGCTCCGCGACCAGGTCGTCGTCGTGCTCGGACCGGCACTGGCCGACCGCCCGGACGACGAGCGCCAGGCCCTGCTGGCCGCGGCCGACGTGCTCTGCTCCTGGGAGGCGCACGACCTCATGCTCCACGACCAGGGCCTCGATCCCGCCGCCACCCGCGCGGCCATGGCCCTGGCCCTGCGTCGCCTGCTGGCCGACGTCACCCACCCCGCCCGATGAGGGCGAGCGTCCGCCGCCACGCGTCCATCGCCGTGCCGGCCGACGCCGCCTGGGCCGTGGTGACGCGGGCCGACGTGCTCCAGCACTGGTTCCCCGGTCTCCGCCAGGTCGTGATGAAGACGCCGACGATCCGCACCGTCACCACCGGCGCCGGCCTCAGCCTCGACGAGGAGATCGTCACCAACGACCCGCTCCAACGCCGGTTCCAGTACCGGATCGCCGGCGGCTTCTTCAAGGAGCACCTGGCCAGCATCGACGTCATCGCCCTGGCCGACGACCGCTGTCTCGTCACCTACGCCAGCGACGCCGACCCGGCCACGATGGCCATCGTCCTCGGCGGCGCCATGGAGGCGGCCCTGACGTCGCTCACGACGCAGCTCGAGGCCGGCGTCGGGCCGGTGCTCGACGCCATCGCCGCGCCGCCGCCGCCGGTGCCCGCATCCGAGTCCGCGTCCGCGTCCGAGGAGGTCCATACCTGATGGGCCGCAAGATCCTGTTCGTCACGACCGACCAGCAGCGCTACGACACCTTCGGGTGCAACGGCGCCACCGTCGGCTCCACCCCCGTCGTCGACGGGCTCGCCGCCGACGGGGTCCGCTACGAGCGGGCCGTGCCCCAGTCGGTCGTGTGCATGCCGTCGCGCTCGACCATGCTCACCGGCCAGCACCCCGCCACCCACGGCGTGTGGATGAACGGCGTGGCCCTCCCCCAGAACGCCCCGTCGGTCGCCGCCACCCTCCACCGGGCCGGCTACCGCACCGCCCTCGTCGGCAAGCCCCACTTCGAGCCCTTCCTCGACCCGTTCGGCCGGTTCCCCGAGAACGGCCTGGCCGACGCCGGCATCCACACCGTCCCCGGCCCGTGGCACGACGGCACCGTCGGCCCGCACCGGGGCTTCGACCACATGGAGCTGGCCAGCCACTCGCCCATGGGCGGGCTCCACTACGCCCGCTGGATCCAGACGGAGCACCGCGACCAGCTCGGCGGCTTCTACCCCGTGCTCGACGGCGACCTCGAGGTCAACGGGGCCGGCGGGGGCGACACCGACGCCCCGCAGGTGAAGGACAACCCCGTCCCGCGGGAGTGGTACCACACCGACTGGGTGGCCGATCGGACGATCGCCTGGCTCGACTCGCTGGCCGCGGACGACGACTGGTTCGCCTGGATGAGCTTCCCCGACCCCCACCACCCGTGGGACCCGCCGGCCTCCGAGAAGGGTCGCGTCGACTGGCGCGACGTCCCGCTGCCGGCCGGCTACCCCGAGTCGCGCTCGGAGCGGGAGGCGCTGCTCGATGCCAAGCCCCGCCACTGGCGGCTCTGGTACGACGGCGCCCTGGTGTCGAACTACGAGGCGCCGACCCACTGGGTGCCGGCCACGCTCACCGCCGACCAGGTGCGCGAGATCAACGCCATGAACGCCATCGAGGTCGAGCTGATCGACGAGGCCATCGGCCGGGTGCTCGCGGCCGTGGCGGCGCGGGGCTGGACCGACGACGTCGACGTCGTCGTCACGACCGACCACGGCGAGCTCCAGGGCGACTTCGGGCTCATGTTCAAGGGGCCGTACCACGTCGACGGGCTGATGCGGCTGCCGCTGATCTGGCGTCCGGCGCCGTCCGCCGCGGTCACGCCCTCGGTCGTGAGCCGCCCCGTCGGCCTGGTCGACCTGGCCCCGACGTTCTGCGCCATCGCCGGACTCGACGCCGAGCCGTGGATGGAGGGTCGCTCGCTGCCGGTCGACGACGCCGACGCCGACACCCGAGGCCACGAGCGGGCCCTCACGACCTGGGACAGCGAGCTGCTCGGCGTGGCCGTCCACCTGCAGACGATCACGCGGGACGGGCTGGTCTGCACCACCTACGGCGCCGGCACCGTCCACGACGGCACCGAGGGCGAGCTCTACGACCTGGCCGACGACCCCCTCCAGCGGATCAACCGCTGGGACGACCCCGCCCTGGCCGCCACCCGCGACGACCTCGTCGCCGACCTCCGCGCCTCCCTCCCCCCATCCCGCACCCCGAGGCTCCCCCTCGAAGCCCCCGTCTAGAACCGGGTCAGACCACGTCTCGGAGCTCGAGGAGGCTGAGGATCGCCCGCTCCTGGAGACCCACCGCCACCTCGGCGAAGGGCCCCGAGAGCTGCCCGCCACCGCCGGCGACCGCGGCGCGGCAGGCCCGGAAGTACCAGGAGGACGACGTGACGAGGGGTCGCCGACCATGAGGAACACCGTGCAGCAGCTCGCCGATCAGCAGGCGATCATCGAGCAGGACCGGGCGACCCGAGGCCACGACCTACTGGTCAGCCAGGTCGGGGTCGTCGAGGGCCGCGGCGGCGTCGTCGTAGCGCTCGGCGAGGACCCGACCGAGCTCCTCCCGAGCGGCGCCGAGGCCGCCGGGCACGATGAGCGCCGCCCCTCCGAGGTCGATGAAGCCGAGCTGGCCCCCGTCCTGCAGGCCCCACCGGCGCCGGAGGGGTGCCGGAACGTTCGTCTGACCTCGGTGAGAGATGCGGGCGTCGCTGGTGGCGCTCATGTCCCTGCATTGTATCCGAGGCCCTCCGACAAGGCCGCCCGGGTCCGACGCCAGCGCGGCCAGGCGCACGACCCGCAGGACGTCCTCGTCACCCCGTTCGAGACGCCGTACCTGCACCCTGTCATGGTGGCGGGCCGACGACCCGCGACCGCTAGGACTTCGGCCAGCCGCCGTAGGGGACGGTGATGACCTCGAGCCAGTGGCCGTCGGGGTCCGCCCAGTAGAAGCCGCGACCACCGTCGTGGGTGTTGATCTCGTTGCGGCGCTGGCCGGCGGGGTCGGCGAAGTGGTCGATGTCCCGATCGCGGATGCGGGCGTAGGTGGCGTCGAACTGCTCCTCGCTGACCAGGAAGGCGAGGTGGAGCGAGGGCAGCTTCTCCACCTCCTCCTCGGCGGCCGAGGCGTAGTCGAGCGAGACCCCGTTGTCGACGTCGACCTGCCAGAACGGTCCGGCCCGGACGGGCGCCGGACGGTCGAGCATCTCGGCGAGGTAGGAGGCCGACGCG
>DASYLG010000264.1:0-2995 GCA_036009685.1 Iamia sp.
TGGTGGTCGTCGGGCTCACGGCCTTCCTGGTCGACGTCACACCGGCCCGCTCGGCCGTCGCCGCCCCCTTCGCCGACAGCGCCCCGCTGGACGACGGCCGGGTCGACATCGACGTCGACCCCACCCGCGCCGGGCGCACCACCATCCACGTCTACGTCTACGACGAAGGTGGCCAGCTGCGCGACCTGCCCGAGGGCATCGAGCTGGTCTTCGCCCTCCCGTCGTCGGACATCAGCGGGCTGGAGCGGGCGCCCGATCCGACCGGCCCTGGCCACTGGACCCTCGTCGGCGACGACCTCTCCATCGGCGGCACCTGGACCATCGAGGTCGTCGCCCGGGTCTCGCTCTACGAGGAGCAGACCGCCTCGTTCACCGTCGCCATCCAACCCTGACACCCATCCCGAAGGACCTTCACCATGACCACCGTCCACCGCCTCGGCCTCGGCCTGCTCGGAGCCGGCGTACTGGCCCTCGGCCTCGCCGTCCCGGCCGGCGCCCACATCACCGGCGACAAGGACTCCGTCCCCGCCGGCGGCTTCACCTCGGTGACGCTCACCGTGCCCCACGGCTGCGAGGACTCGCCCACCCGCGCGCTCTCCGTCGAGATCCCCGAGAGCATCCTGAGCGCCGCCCCGCAGGTCGTCGCCGGCTGGGAGGCCGAGGCCACCGAGACCCCGCTCGACGAGCCCGTCGACACCGGCGAGGGCGACCCCGTGACCGAGCGCGTGTCGGAGATCAGCTGGACGGCCGAGGCCGGCAACGAGCTGCCCCCACACTTCCGCCAGCAGTTCACCATCGGCTTCCAGGCCCCCGAGGAGGTCGGCGAGCGCCTCTACTTCAAGCTGGTCCAGACCTGCACCGAGGGCGAGACGGCCTGGATCGACGAGACGCCCGAGGGCGCCGAGGAGCCCGAGCACCCAGCGCCCTTCGTCGACGTGGTGGCGGCCGAGGCCGACGGTCACGGGTCCGAGGAGGACGAGGCCCACGAGGCCGACGAGCCGGCGGCCGACGACGAGCCCGCCACCGAGCCGGCCGCCGCCAGCACCGAGAGCTCCGACGACGGCGGCTCCGACGGCCTGGCCATCGGCGGCCTCGTCCTCGGCGCCCTCGGCCTCGCCGCCGGCGGCACCGCCCTCCTCAAGACCCGCTCGACCGACTGACCCCCGCTTCTGTCAATCCCCGTGCACCTCCTCGGTGCACGGGGATTGACAGAACGATCGCGCGGCGCGCCCTCAGGTCACCAGGGCCGCCACCGCCTGGCCCAGGACCGCGAGGTGGGCGTCGACGTCCGCCTCGGTGGTGGTCGGGGCCATCAGCGCCATGTTGTGGAACGGGGTCAGGAGGATGCCCCGGTTGACCAGGTACAGGTGGAGGAGATCCTCCAGATTGCCGTCGCCGGCCCGCTGCGACTCGCCGCCGTCGCGGGGCGCCGGGGCGCAGAAGCGGTACTCCGAGCGGGCCCCCAGCTGGGTGATCGACCAGGGCAGGCCGTGCCGGTCGATCAGGGCCTGGACGCCGGCGGTGTAGCGGGTGCAGACATCGGTCATGGGCCCGAAGGCCTCGGCCGTCAGCACCTCGGTGAGCGTGGCCCGGGCCGCGGCCAGCGACAGGGCGTTGCCGGCCAGCGTGCCGCCCACACCACCGGTGTCGACCAGGTCGAGCTCGGGGCGGGCCACGATCTGCTGGCGCACGGCGTCGGCCAGCCCGTAGGCCCCGATGGGGACGCCCCCGCCGATGGCCTTGCCGAGGGTGACGATGTCGGGCGCCAGACCCCACGCCGCCGTACAGCCGCCGGGCCCGGCCGAGAGGGTGTGGGTCTCGTCGATGATCCAGAGGGCGCCGGCCGCGGTGGCGAGGGCGCGGACACCCTCGAGGTAGCCGGGCCTGGGCCGGACGATGCCCATGTTGGTGAGGGCCGGCTCCATCAGCACGGCGGCCACGTCGCCGTGGGCCAGCTCCCGTTCCAGGCCCTCGAGGTCGTTGTACTCGACGACCCGCGTCGTCTCGGTGACGTCCCACGGCGCACCCACGCCACCGGGCCGCGGGGCGGGCCGGCCCGTGCCATCGAGGACGATGAACGTCTCGTCGACGCTGCCGTGGTAGCACCAGCTGTGGACCAGGATCCGGGGCCTCCCGGTGATGGCCCGGGCCAGCCGGATGGCCCACCGGTTGGCGTCGGTGGCGGTCAGCGAGAAGCTCCACGTGGGCAGGCCGAAGCGGCGGGCCAGCTCGGCGGCGACCACGGGCCCGTCCTCGGTCGGCATCATCGTCGTGGCCCCGCCGGCCTCGGCGTAGCGGTGCACGACGGCCGCCACCGTCGCCGGGGGCGAGTGGCCGGCCATGGCGCCGGTGTCGCCCAGGCAGAAGTCGACCAGCTCGTGGCCGTCGAGATCGACGACCCGGCTCCCGTGGGCCTCGGCGTGGACCAGCGGGAATCCACCCGGCGCCTTGGCCATCCACGTCATCGGCACCCCGGCGAAGAGGTGCGTCGCCCCCTCCTCGGCGGCCGCCCGCGACCGCGGGTTCCGCTCGGCGTAGAGCTCCCGCTCCGCCGCCAGCATCTCGGCCACCCGTCCTCGATCGATCACCGTCCCGGTCACGCCGCCGATGATCCCACCTCGGCTCAGAGACGGCTGCGGACGGCCCACAGGTCGGGGAACAGCGGGGTGAAGAGGGTGCTGCGCAGGTAGGCGGCGCCGGCCGAGCCACCGGTGCCGATCCGGTCCCCGATCGTGCGCTCGACCATCTTCACGTGGCGGTAGCGCCACTCCTGCAGGCCCTCGTCCAGGTCGACCAGGCGCTCGGCGACCTGGGCGGCCACGCCGTCGGCCTCGTACACGGCGACCAGCGCGTCCGCCACGGCGTCCGGGTCGACCGGCACGCCCGTGACCCTCAGGAAGGTGAGGAAGGAGTCGAACAGCGACGGGCGGCCGACCGCCGCCTCGATGCGGGCCCGAGCCGCGCTGCCGGCGGGCTGGCCCCGCGCCATCGTCGG
>DASYLG010000265.1:0-3691 GCA_036009685.1 Iamia sp.
CCGCAACCAGGCCGCGGCCGCCGCCGCCGAGCGCGAGCGTCGTCTGGCCGCCGCGGCCGCCGCACCGGCCGCCGAGGCGCCCGCGACCGAGGCGCCGGCCACCCCCGAGGCGCCTGCGACCGAGGCGCCGGCCACCCCCGAGGCCACCGACGGTCCCGGCACGCCGCCCGACACCAGCGCCACCGAGGCCGCGGCCGAGGCCGCCGCCACCCCCGAGGTCGCCCCGGCCTCGGCCCCCGACACCGATGGCGAGATCCCCTCGGGCTCACCCGCCCCGGCCGCCACCGAGCCGGCCACCGAGGTCGCCGCCGCCACCGACGCCGCTGAGGAGCAGAGCTAGCCATGGCCGACTTCACCGCCAAGGACGTCCAGGCCCTGCGCCAGTCCACTGGCGCCGGGATGATGGACGCGAAGAAGGCGCTCGTGGAGAACGGTGGCGATCCCGAGGCCGCGGCCAAGTGGCTGCGGGAGAAGGGCCTGGCGAAGGCCGCCACCCGCACCGACCGCGACAACCGCCAGGGCACCATCGCCGTGGCCCTGGAGGGCTCGGTCGCCTCCATCGTCGAGCTCAAGTGCGAGACCGACTTCGTGGCCAAGTCCGACCAGTTCACCGCCCTCGTCCAGGAGATCGCCACGCTCGTGGCGGTCGAGGGCACCGACGCCGCCGGTCGGAAGGCCGAGGCCATCGACGATCTGAAGCTGGTCCTCAAGGAGAACATCGACCTGGGTCAGGTGGTCCGGGTCGAGGCGGGCGAGGGCAACGTCCTCGACTCCTACGTCCACCGCCAGGACGGCCGGGGCGTCAACGGCGTCATCGTGGAGCTGTCCGGCAGCACGACCGAGGTGGCCCACGACATCGCCGTGCACGTCGCCTTCACCAAGCCCAGCGCCATCCGCCGCGAGGACGTCCCCGAGGCCGAGGTGGCCGAGGAGCGGGCGACGCTCGAGGCGATCACCCGGGCCGAGGGCAAGCCCGAGGCCGCCATGGACAAGATCGTCGAGGGTCGCCTGACCGGGTGGTTCAAGGAGCGGGTCCTGCTCGAGCAGGGCTTCGTGAAGGACGAGAAGACCACCATCAAGGCGCTGCTGGGCGATGGCGACATCGTCCGGGTGGCCCAGGTCGTGGTCGGATCCTGAGCACCCTCCCGTGACCGAGCCGCAGCCCGAGCCCCGCTGGAACCGCGTCGTCCTCAAGCTCTCGGGCGAGGCCTTCGCCGGGGGCCAGGGCTACGGCATCGATGGCGAGACCCTGCGGATGCTCGCCGGCGAGATCTGCTCGGTGCGTGACGACCTGCAGACCGACATCGCCGTCGTCGTCGGGGGCGGCAACATCTGGCGGGGCCAGATCGGCGCCGGCTCGGGCATGGACCGGGCCCAGGCCGACCAGATGGGCATGCTGGCCACCGTCATCAACGCCCTGGGCCTCCAGGAGATGCTCGAGCAGATGGGCCAGCCCACGCGGGTGATGTCGGCCGTCCACATGGAGCAGATCGCCGAGCCCTACATCCGCCGCCGGGCCATCCGCCACCTCGAGAAGGACCGCGTCGTCATCCTCGCCGCAGGCATGGGCAGCCCGTTCTTCACCACCGACACCCCGGCCGCCCTGCGCGCCGCCGAGATCGACGCCCAGGCCGTGCTGAAGGGCACGCACTCGGGTGTCGACGGCGTCTACACGGCCGACCCCAAGCTCGACCCCACCGCCACCAAGCTCACCGAGGTGTCCTACATGGACGTCCTCAACCGAGGCCTCAACGTGATGGACCCCACCTCCATCACCTTCTGCATGGACAACTCCCTGCCGATCGTCGTCTTCGACGTCACCGTTCCGGGCAACCTCCGGCGGGTCCTCGACGGCGACGGGGCAGTCGGTACTCTGGTCCGGTGAGCGAGCGCAGCGAGCGAGCCCAGGAGCACGGCTGTCTCCCCGGCGGCGAAGCCGTCGGCGCTCATCGGTGCCCGGCGACCCGCCAGCGGCTTTCGGCCGGCGATGAGCTGGTGGTGCGCCGATGAGCGATCCGGAGCTGGTTGCCCTGGTCCTGGACGAGGCCAGGGAGAAGATGGAGAAGGCCGTCGCCCACGCCCGTCATGAGATGGCCGGCGTGCGCACCGGCCGGGCCTCTCCCGGTCTGGTCGAGAAGCTGATGGTCGAGTACTACGGCGCCGACGTGCCGCTCCAGCAGATGGCCAACGTCTCGGTGCCCGAGGCCCGGATGCTCGTCATCTCGCCCTACGACAAGGCCAGCATGGCCGCCATCGAGAAGGCCATCCGGAACTCGGACCTGGGCCTCAACCCCAGCAACGACGGCGTGATCATCCGCCTGTCGTTCCCGCCGCTCACCGGCGAGCGCCGCAAGGACCTGGTCCGGCTGGTCAAGCAGATGGCCGAGGACAACCGGGTGTCGGTGCGCAACGCCCGGCGCACCGCCCGCAGCGAGCTCGAGGGGATGGCCAAGGACGGCGACCTCTCGGAAGACGAGCGGGCCCGGTCCGAGAAGGACATCGACGCCATGACGCACAAGACCGAGGCGCAGATCGACGAAGCCCTCGCCCAGAAAGAGACCGAGCTGCTCGAGGACTGAGCGCGCCGGGCCCTCCGGGGCCATGGCTGCGCCGGGCCCGACGCACGACCCAAGGAGATCGATGGCCGACGACCGCAGGCGAGACGACGCCCGGCCCGGAGACCCGGCCGAGGGCGTCCGGATCATCGGGGCGGAGGAGGCGGCCGAGGCCATGGAGCGCGGCGACGTGGCCGAGCGCCGGGGCACCCACCTGCCCCGCTACGGCGACCGTCCGTCGCGGCCCCCGGCGGGGCCCAAGCCCGCCCTGCGGTTCCCCCTCGCCGCCGATGACGACGCCGAGACGCCGTCGCTGCGCCCGGCCAAGGGCAAGCGCTTCGACCCCCGGCCCCCGCCCGCCTGGGACGAGCCCGAGGTGGCCGACACCGACGAGGGCGACCCCTGGCCCGCCGAGTCGACCTGGGGCGAGGCCGCCTGGGACGAGGATCCGCAGGCCGACGTGGTCGCCTGGACCCGGGGCGAGACCGGCGCCCAGCCGGTCGTCCCGTCCGCCGCCACCCCGGCCGAGCCCGGGCTGGCCTGGGCCGAGGACTTCGTCGACGAGGACGACCCGTGGGACGGCAGCTGGGACGAGCCCACCGGCGCCGTGCGCTGGGCCGACGACCAGGTCCAGACCGCCGCGGCCGGGGCACCGCCGGCCGAGGCGCCGGCCGTCGATCCGCCCGCGGCCGTGAGCCCTGATGCCCCTGTGACCAGCGGTGATGCCCCTCCCGATGACGACTGGGCCGCCTTCGGGGCGGCCGAGGAGGAGGAGCCCCGCCGGGGCCGCGGCCTCTTCTCCCGTCGCCGCGGTGGCGAGAGCGAGCCCGCCGAAGCCGAGCACGAACACGATGTCCCCCAGCCCGATGTCCCCCCACCCGGTGCCCCCCGACCCGATGCCGCACCCGTCGCCCCCGCACCCGCCGACGTCCCGGCTCCGAGCGCGGAGGTCGACCCTCCGGCCGTCGACGCCTCGGTCTGGGCCCCGCCGGAGCCGACCGAGGAGCCCACCATCGACGACCACGACGCCGACCACCAGACCGAGACCCACACCGCGATCGACGAGGCGGCCGACGACGGGGCCGAGGCCGAGCCGCCGGCCCCCGACGAGGGTCTGGCCGCCTGGGGCGAGCCCA
>DASYLG010000266.1:0-3097 GCA_036009685.1 Iamia sp.
CCCGCTCCAGGAACCACGAGAAGTCCTCGCCCCCACCGCTCTGGCGGGTCGGCAGGACGCCCGCCGGACCGACCACGGCCTCGGCCGCCCGGCCCAGCAGGCCGGTGGCCCACGGCTCGTTGTCGACCGGCGGCGCCCCGACGCGGTGGTCGAGCTCCCAGAGGGCCCCACGGGGCTCGGCGATGCTGGCGATGAGCGTCGGGAGGAGCTTGGCCGCGTCCTCCCACCCGGTCCGGCCGGTGGCCCGGAGCGAGCCCCGCAGCTCGGCCGTGCTGGGGATGACGTTGGCGGCGTCACCGGCGGTGATCGACCCGAAGGTGAGGTTCACGCCGTCCCGGGGGTCGGTCAGGCGGTCGAGCGAGGCGGGCAGGTCGACCGCCAGCCGGGCCGCCACGTTCACCAGGTCGGCGGTGCGGTGGGGCCGGGCGGTGTGGCCGCCGGGACCGGTGAGACGGATCACCACCATGTCGGTGGCGCTGGTGATCGGCCCCGGCGACAGCCCGAGCCGGCCCACCTCGACGTGGGGGTCGCAGTGGAGGGCGAAGATGGCGATGGCGCCGTCGACCCGGCCGGCCTCGGCCAGCGGGCGGGCGCCCGACGGGATCGACTCCTCGGCCGGCTGGAACACGACCCGCACCCGCCCGGGCCGGCCCCGCAGGACCTCGGCCAGGGCCAGCGTCGCCCCCACGGCGGCGGCGGCGTGGACGTCGTGGCCGCAGGCGTGGCACACGCCAGGCACGGTCGAGCGGTAGGGCACGCCCTTGACGTCCTGCAGGCGCAGGGCGTCGATGTCGGCCCGCAGGGCGACGAGGGGCCCGTCGGTGCCGATCTCGGCCACCAGCCCGGTGGCGCCCTCGCCGGGGGCGGTGGCGACGCCGCGGGCGGCCAGCAGGTCCCGCAGGACGGCGGTGGTGCGGACCTCCTCCCACGACGGCTCGGGATGGGCGTGGAGATCCCGGCGCAGCGCCACCAGGTCGGCCTCGACGGCGGCGACGGCGCGCCCGACCCCGTCGTGGTCGACCGCGGGACTGGGGTTGCTCATCGGCGCGCCGTCGAACGGTCCGCGGGTCGGGCCCGGCCGTCGCTCACGAGGCGCCGACGAGCGCCGAAGGCTCCACTCGCTGCGCTCGCTCCGCCGTCGGGGAGAGAGCTGTGCCTTCTCGTTCGCTCGCTGCGCTCGCTCACGGGGAGGAGAGCAGCACGCCGGGCCGGTCCGACGCCAGCTCGCCGACGAGGAGGTCGACGACCGGGCGCAGCGCCTCGGCCCCGACGGCGCCCTCGGGGACGACGGCGCGCTGGCGCTGGTAGCTGGCCCCCTCGGTGACGATGGTGCCGACCCGGGCCAGGTCGGCCTCGCAGTCGAGCCGGGCGGCGACGGGGGCCAGCTCGGCCAGCAGCTCGGTGATGGCGGCCCGGACCGGCTGCTGGGTGCCCCGGTCGTCGACGATGACGTCGGCGTCGAGCCCGAAGCGGCCGGCCCGCCACTTGTTCTGGCGCAGGATCCAGTCCTTGTGCCGCGGCAGCGTGAAGCCCCTGTCGATCATGGTGTCGAGATGGGTCACCAGGCACTGGGCCAGGGCGGCGACGGCGGTGACCTCCGACAGGGTCGGGATGCCGTCGCACATGCGCAGCTCGACGGTGCCGAAGTCGGGGTGCGGGCGGATGTCCCACCACACCTCGCGCACGGTGGAGATGGCCTGCGAGGAGACCAGCGTCTCCATGAACTGCTCGAAGTCGTCCCAGCTGTCGAGCGGGGCCGGGAGGCCGGCGGTGGGCAGCCCCTCGAACACCTTGCTGCGCGACGACGCCAGGCCGGTGTCGTGACCCTCCCAGAACGGGCTCGACGCGCTCAGGGCCAGGAAGTGGGGGATGTAGCCGGCCACGGCGTTGGCGATGGCGATGGCCTTCGCCGGCGACTTGATCCCGACGTGCACGTGGACGCCGAAGATCTGGAGCCGCCGGGCCATCCACTGCATCTCCTCGATGAGGCGGGCGTACCGGGGGTTGGGGCTGACGTCCTGGTCGTGCCACGAGGAGTACGGGTGGGTGCCCGAGCACATCAGGTCGAGACCCCGCCGGTCGGCCGCCGCCGCCACCTCGTCGAGGGTCTCCTGCAGGTCCTGGCGGGCCTCGGAGACGGTGGTGCAGATGCCGGTGATGATCTCGACGGTGCACTCGAACAGCTCGTGCTTGGCCTTCGGGTGCTCGCCGTCGGGGTGGGGCTCGCCGATCTCGGCCAGCATCTCGGTGGCCGCGCTGGCCAGCTGGCCCGTGTCCCGGTCGACGATCTCGAGCTCGACCTCGATCCCGAGGCTGGGCCCGGGCGAGCTGTTGAAGTCGATGTCCACCGGCTCATCCTTCCACCCGCCGCCCGCCGCAAGCGCCGTCAGACCTCGTCCGGGACCTCGGTGGCGGGGTCGCCGTCGACCGCGGCGGTCAGCATCGGCACCAGCTGGTCGAGGATGACGGGCAGGCTGAGCACGCTGATGAACGACCCGCCGGCCAGGGCGCCGGTGGTGGCGAGGCGGACCTCCCGGCCCTCGGTCGACATCGGGAGCGACGTGTAGGCATCGACGGTGAAGGGCGGGCGGTCGTCGGCGGCGTCGAGCCACAGGACGACGTCGAGATCGACCAGGTCGATCTGCTCCAGGCTGACCTCGGCCCCGAAGTCCTCGCCGATCAGGTCGGCGAGGTCCTCGGGCACCACCAGGCCGAGGCCCTCCAGGACGCGGCTGACGGCCGCCTGGGGGCTGTAGACGTAGACCCCCTCGGCCGCGCTGGCCACCACCGTCGTGGCCCCGTCGAGGTCGGCGTGGTCGGCGGCGGCCTCGGCGATCAGGGCCTCGGCGTCGGCCACCAGCCGGCGGGCCTCGTCGGGCTTCCCGAGCACGTCACCGATGGTCCGGGTCTGCTCCTGCCAGGGGATGCCGTAGTCGTCGTACTCGGCCGGCGGGGCGATCACGGGGGCGTAGCGGGACAGGTCGTCGTACTGCTCCCGGGTCAGACCCGAGTAGAGGGCGAGGATCACGTCGGGGTCGGCCTCGACGATCGCCTCCTCGTCGATGTGCTCGGAGTCGCCCAGCAGGATCGGCTCGGC
>DASYLG010000267.1:0-6381 GCA_036009685.1 Iamia sp.
CTCCTGCGGCGGCTGGGCCCGGCGCTCGCCGGCGAACCCGATGGCGTACATGGCCATCTCGATCGAGGCGCTGTGGTCGACCTCGCCGACGACGTCCGGGTCCTGGCCCGACGTCTGCCGCTCGGAGAGCGTGTGGAGCAGGGCCCAGTCGGCCTGGGGCAGGCCCATGAGCCGGCCCATCACCTGGGTGGGGATGTGGGCGGCCACGTCGTGGACGAAGTCCACCTCGCCCCGCTCGGCGCCAAGGGTGGCGGCGTCGGCCAGCACCGTCCTCGTCAGGGCGCGGATCTGGGGCTCCATGCCGGCGATGACCCGAGCCTTGAACGTGTCGGCCAGCGGCTTGCGATAGGTGACGTGCCGGGGCGGGTCCATCGCCAGCAACATCCCGCGCATCATCTCCAACGAGTCCTCGGGCAGGTCCTCCAGGACCACGCCGCCCCGGGTCGCGCTGAACAGGACGGGCTCGCGGGCGACCTTCACCACGTCGGCGTGGCGCAGCACGGCCCAGAACCCCGGCTCGCCGTCCATGTCCTGCCAGGCGACCGGGCTCTCGGCCCGCAGGGCGTCGATGGCCTCGTGGGGGACGCCGCCGGCGAACGTGGCCGGATCGGCGAGCTTGAGCGCCGGCGCCTCGGTCGTGGCCGTGCTCATGCCACGAGGACCGGCGGGGTGCCGAAGCCCTCCGCCTCGGCCAGGGCGAGGTAGGCCTCGAGCGTGCCGGGGCCGTCGAAGACGCTCTCGACGTTGCCCTCGGCGTCGAGGTTCAGGTTCGACCCGTACATCTGGAACCAGACCTGGGTGTCGGGCTCCAGGCACTCGAGGGTGTGGACCGACCCGGCCGGCTCGTAGAGGAACGACCCGGCCCGGTTCACGTCGTCGTACTCCTGGTAGTGCCAGGCGCCCGAGGTCGTGTAGGCGTAGACGGGCCCGGTGTGGCGGTGGGTCTGGACGACGTAGCCGGGCTGGAAGATGTTCTCGACGATCCAGAGCCCGAGCCCGGCGTCGACCTGGATGACCTTGAGCTTGTTGCCGCCGCCGATCTCGACGAAGGGCAGGTCGTCCTTGCCCCGGTGCACGGCCTCGGATGCGGGCGTGGCCAGCGTGCTCATGTGGATCCTCCGGCGTCGTCTGTGTGCCGATCATGGCCCAGGTCTGGACACGTGTCCACCGTCACCTGACGGATCGTCAGATCTCGTCGCTCCGGCGGAGGAGGACGCCGTGGTCGTCCCCGTCCACGACGTGGCGCTCGACGCCCCAGCCCGTGTCCCGCACCAACGCCGGCACCTCGTCGGCGGCCACGTTGCGCTGGCTCCACCACTCCCCCACCAGCTGACCGTGCCGGATGCGCAGGCGGATCTCGGGTCGCGGCCCCCCGTCGACGGAGTCGCCCACCAGGACGGCCCCGGGGGCGCTGATGGCGGCGAGCCGGCGCAGCAGGCGGCGGTTCCCCTCCCACGAACCGCCCAGGCCGAGGTTCCCGCAGAGCAGGAGGATGGCCTGCCAGCGACGGTCGACGGGCGGATCGGCCAGGTCGCCGAGCCGCACGTCGTGCACGCCCCGGCGGCGACAGACCTCGACGGCACCGGGCGACGCGTCGACGGCCGTCACGGCGAGCCCGCGGCCCTGGAGGTGGAGGGCGACGCGGCCGGCGCCGGCCCCGAGGTCGAGCACCGGGCCGGCGGTCACCTCGGCGACGAGCTGGCGCTCCCACCAGCTCCACTCGGGCTCGTCCCGGAAGAACCACTCGGGGTGGTAGGCGGGGACGGAGGGGCCGTCCTCGACGTCGAGGGTCGGGATGGGGACGGCGTGGCCGTCCATGTGGTCGCGGAGGGCGGCGCCCCACGCGTCGGTGTCGGAGACGGCGGGGTGGTCATGGTGGTCGTTCACGGCGGAGGTCCTTGCGGGGTGCGGGCCTCCGCCCGGTCAGCGCGCCGGAGCGCGGAGGGAGGTGGCCCTGCGGTGATGTCGGATCGGCACGGGTCCCACCTCCTCTCGCTGACGTGGTCGCCCGATCATCATCGCGCCGACGGACGCCCTGCGGGCGTCCGCTGGACACGTGTCCACCGTCGTCGAGGGCGTGGCAGACTGCGCGGCGTCATCGCCCCCGACCCCTGGAGCCGAGCCTCGTGGCGCACCCCGGCATCGACGCCATCCGCAGCCTGTTGGGCGGGCGCGCCACGGAGCCGCAGACCATCCAGGAGCGGCGCGACGCGCTGGAGGCCCTGGCCGGCGCCGTGCCGTCGCCCGACGGGGTCGTGGTCGAGACGCTCACCGTCGCCGGCCGGCCGGCCGAGCGGTCGACGCCCGAGCGGGTCGACGGCCCCGGCACCGTCCTCTACCAGCACGGCGGGGCCTACGTCAGCGGCTCGCTCAACACCCACCGCGCCCTGGCCGGACAGCTGGCGCTGGCCACGAACCGGCCCGTCGTCGCCCTCGACTACCGCCTCGGCCCCGAGCACCTCTTCCCGGCCGCGGTCGACGACGCCGTGGCCGCCGCCGTCGAGCTGGCGACCGACGAGCCCTTCGCCGTGGCCGGCGACTCGGCCGGTGGCGGGCTGGCGCTGGCCACCCTCGTGGCCCTGCGGGACCGGGGCCACGTCCCGCCCGTCGCCGGCTGGCTGATCTCGCCGTGGGCCGACCTGACCCAGTCGGGGGCGACCTACGACACCCGGGTCGACGTCGACCCCATGCTCCGGCGCGAGGCGCTCGACGAGGCCGCCGGCGACTACCTGGGCCCTGGGGACGCCACCGACCCGCTGGCCTCCCCGATGATGGCGGACCTGGCGGGGCTCCCCCCGGTGCGCATCGACGTGGGCGACGCCGAGGTCCTGCTCGACGACTCCGTCACCACCGGCCACCGCATCGAGGAGGCGGGCGGGGCGGCCCAGGTGGTCGTCTGGCCCGAGATGATCCACGTCTTCCCGGCCTTCCCGGCCGACCTCGTGCCCGAGGCGCAGGCCTGTCTCACCGCCGCCGGTGCCTTCCTGGCCCAGCACCTGGCGTCGTCCTCGGGTGGGGCCGATCCATCATCAGTGGAGGTGTCGTCGTGAAGGACCTCGTCGGGAAGGTCGCCGTGGTCACCGGGGCCGGCAGCGGCATCGGCCGGGCCCTCGCCCAACGACTGGCGGCGGAGGGCATGCGGGTCGCCCTGGCCGACGTCGACCCCGCCGGCCTGGGCGACACCGGGCGCCTGCTGATCGAGGCCGGCACCGACCCCGGCGACGTCCTGGCCCAGCCCACCGACGTGCGGCTGGAGGCCGACGTCGACGCCCTGGCCGACCGGGTGTTCGAGGAGTGGGGCCAGGTCGACCTGCTCTGCAACAACGCAGGGGTCTTCGTGGGCGGCTTCCTCTGGGAGCGGCCGGCCGCCGACCTCGAGTTCGTCCTGGGCGTGAACCTGTGGGGGATCCTCCACGGCATCCGCGCCTTCGTGCCCCGGATGATCGCCCAGGGCACGCCCGGCCACGTGGTCGACACCTGCTCGGTGGCCGGTCTGCTGGGCACGCCGTACGCCGGGCCCTACAGCATCTCCAAGTTCGCCGCCCTGGCCGCAACCGAGACGCTGGCCGCCGATCTGGAGGCGGCCGGATCGCAGATCAAGGTCACGGCCCTGTGCCCGGGGATGGTCAGCACGGCCATCGCCGAGACGGTCGACAAGCACCGGCCGGTCGCGCTCCGGACCGACGGCACCGACGACCAGGCCTTCGTCAACGAGGCGCTCGTGGAGATCACCGCCCAGGGCATCGACCCGTCCGAGGTGGCGCAGATGGTGGTCCGCGCCGTGCGGGACGAGACGTTCCTCTTGCTCACCCACGCCCACCACGCCGAGCAGCTGGGGATCCGGGCCTCGGCCCTCGCCGCCGGCGAGCTCCCACCCCGCGGCGACTTCACCTAGCCCGGTCGGCCTCCGTGGGAGTCATAGGGATGGCTGGGACGGCCGGTGGAGCTCTGTGCTGGTGGCGGGTCTTTGACCTGGTCGTGGGCATGATCACCTGTTTTTCGGGTTGACAGGACGGGTGAGTGGGGTACACTTGTTCCCATGAAGTCGCCGATCGAAACGCACTCCGAGTGGGAGGTGAACCGGGCCTTCGAAGCCGCCGTGGCGTCTGCCGCCGGGGTCCGGAACGCGGCCGATGCCGCGCTGGTCGATCTCGTGGTCACGGCGCTCGACGAGGGGTGGTGGGAGGGGTGGAAGATCCACACGCCCACCCAGTGGCTGATGTGGCAGGCCGGTGTCTCGCGGTCGACCGCTCGACGTCTCGTGGCGCTGGCCCGGCGGGCCGCTGACCTTCCCACCGTGATGGGCACGTTCCGGCGTGGCGGCCTGTCGTTGGATCAGGCCGCGACCGTCGCCCGGTACACGCCGGCCGAGTACGAAGCCTCCGTCTGCGAGCTGGCGGTCACCGCGACGGTGAACCAGATCGTGGCCGCCACGCGGCAGTACGGCTTCGACGCCGAGATCGCCGACCGCGACTCAAGGGACCGTTCGGGTCCGGAGCGGAGCGTCTCGTTCGGGACCGACGAGGGCGACCAGTGGCGGGCCTCGATCCGCCTCCCCGCCGATGAAGGACAGGTCGTCGAAGCTGCCCTCAAGGCGTCGCGGAAGCGGCTCCACGACGCCCAGCGCGCCGCGGCCAAGGCCCGCGCCGAGGGCCGCTCCACCAGCGGGACGGATGCCGACCTCGGCGTCGCCTCGATCTCCTGGGCCGACGCGTTGGTCGGTGTCGCCCACTCGGTGCTCAACACCGACGCCGCCGGCGCCGAGGTCTCGACCCGGCCCGGCGTCCTCCTGCACCTCAAGGCGCCCGTGGACGGCGGCGAGACGTGGCGGGCCGAGATGCACATGGGCCCGGCCCTGCCGCCGTCGATGCACCGCTACCTGACCTGCGACGCCGACATCGCCGCGGTCTGGCACGCCGACGGGTACCCCGTGCAGGTCGGACGGACCCAGCGGATCGTGCCCCGGCGCATCCGGCGGCTGGTCGAGCACCGCGACGGCAGCTGCCGAGTCCCGGGCTGCGACTCACAGCTCTGGCTCGAGGTCCACCACATCGTCCACTGGGAGGACGACGGTGAGACGGTCACCTGGAACCTGATCTGCCTATGCGGTCACCACCACCGCCAACACCACCAAGGCCTCCTCGCCATCACCGGCAACGCCGACCTCCCCGACGGCATCGTGTTCACCACCGCCACCGGCAGGGTGCTGAGACCAGCGAGCCAACCGATCCTCCCGGCCACAGCGGACATGCCCCAGGTCGCCCCCTACGACGGGCCCACCGGCGAGACCCTCCACAAGCACTGGGTCACCTTCACCCGCCGACCCCCCTGCGACCGACCGCGCGACCGAGAACCCGCCGCCTGAAGGCGCTCACCCACGTGATCGCCCGCGATCCACCAGGGCGCGGGAACCGGTCAGGCGACCTCGCAGCCGATGCCGTCCTTGTCGGCGTCCCGCTTCGGGTTGGCGTCGTACAGCGCCTTGTCGACGTGCGGCGTCTTCTTGAGCGGCGGGCCGACCTGCTTGTAGCCGGGCCGGGCGATGCCCCCCGGGTAGACGGTCCAGACCTCGGCGCAGTTCTGGAAGACCCGCGGCGGTTGGCAACCAGCCACTCCGACGACGGCGATGGCCATGGCGGCCGCGAAGACGATCGTGCGCATGGTGCGCTCCCCCCTGTGGGGCCCACCCCTCGTGGGCCGATGGCAGCGTACGTCAGATCGGCAGGGCGCCCAAGGCGGCGTCTCCCCCGTTGGGGTGAACGGGTTCGGGGTTTCAACAGTGTGTTGAGCGGGCACGTGCGGGCGTGGCGGAGGACACCTACCATCGTCGGCGGCGTACGGCCGGCGGAGGTGGATTCCGCACCCGTGATCCTCCGTTCACTCGGAGGGCGGGAGACCCGAAACCCATCGTCCCTCGCGTCGACGCCCGACATCCCCCTCAATCCCCCGAGGTCCACTCCATGCCCCGTCCCGGCCGGAGGGCTGTCTCTGCCCTCCTCCTCGTCTGCGCGTCGCTCGGCGCGCTCCTGATCACCCCGCTGCCCGCCGCCGCCGCCCCGGTCCAGATCCAGCTGCTGGCCATCAACGACTTCCACGGTCGCCTTGAGGCCGACGCCGTCGCCGGCGTCCCGGGCGTCGCCAAGGTCGCCACCTTGATCGACACCGTCAGCACCGAGGCGCCCACGTCGTTCGCCGCCGCCGGCGACCTCATCGGCGCCTCGCCCTTCGTGTCGGCCGTCGCCGGCGACGAACCCTCGATCGAGGTCATGAACCTCATGGGCCTCGACGCCTCGGCCGTGGGCAACCACGAGTTCGACCAGGGCTTCGACGACCTCCACGACCGGGTCAAGCCGCTGGCCGACTTCCCGTACCTCGGCGCCA
>DASYLG010000268.1:0-4425 GCA_036009685.1 Iamia sp.
GGCGTCGATGGTGGCCAGAGCCCCCTCGCCATCGTCGGAGGCGCCGACGACCCGGGTGTCGAGGACCTTCCAGGTCCCCACGTCCTCCCGCCAGGGTCGGTCCTCGAGCACCGACGGCAGCTCGGTGGCGTCCTCGTCGAAGGCGAACGAGGCGTCGCCCCCGGCGACCAGCTCCGGGTCGGCCCCGGGGCCCACCGGCGCGGTGGGGGCCGGGCCCGAGGGCCGCTCGGCCTCCTCGGCCGCCGCGTTCGATCGCGTCTGGGCCCGCGCCGTCGCCGTCCCCGACCCGCCGGCCAGGGCGATGACGACCGCGGCCAGGACCGGCGCCAGGGCGAGGAAGGGCACGACCAGCCGGCCCCGCCGTCCCCACCCGGCGAGCCGCGGGCCCGCCCGCGGCCACCGCCCCGCCCCGGCGACGAGGGCGTCCTCGGCCTCGTCTGCGTCCTCGTCCTCCCGCTCCGGCTCGATCTCGGACTCGGGCTCCGCGGCCCCGGGCGGCGGGTCGGCCTCGGGCTCGTCGGGCGGGGGCTCCTCGATGACGTCGAAGCCGAGATCGTGGAGCTCGGCGAGGAGCGTCTCGTCGTCGACCGCCAGCCCGAGCCGTTCGAGGGTGGCGTGGAGCTCGTCCAGGTCGAGGTCGGGGCGGGCGTCCAGCGCCCGCTCCAGGGTGCGCCGCCGGCGCTCGACCAGATCGGGATCGGGAGGCATGCCGGGCCGTCTCGACGCTCAGGGCGTGAGGACGCGGTACTCGTCGAAGAGGGGCAGGCCCTCGCCGCCGTCCAGGACGGCCACCCCGATCCGGGTGGGGTCCTCGGCCGGCGCCAACGAGTCGTAGGTGGACACCACCACGCCGTCGCGCAGGAGCTCGGCCCGGTCCCCGATCAGGTTGATGCCCAGGGCCGGCATCCCGTCGCCCGGCTCGACGAACCCGGCGTCGGCCACCGGGGTGGCCTCGCCGTCGACCACCTCGTAGAGGATGATCGAGCCGATCTCGGGGACCGGCGCCCAGAGGTACAGGTTGGCCTCGTCGACGATGCGGAAGGCGATCCCGGCGCGCGCCGCGGGCCGGTCGACCTGCACCTGAGCCCGCACGTCACCGCTGTCCACTGCGAAGGCGGCCACGGCCAGGCCGTCCTCGGGCACGTCGAGGACCTCGAGGTTGCCGTCAGTGTTGGCCCAATCGCCGCTCAGCAGCTCCCAGGTCGCCATGCCGGGGAAGTCGCCGATGTCGACCCGCTCGAAGTCGTCGGTGACGGTCTCGGGGACGTCGAGGGCGGGGTCGCTACCGGGCCCCTCCGGGGCGATCCGGGGCGGGGCGGTGGTGCCCGGGGCGGTGGTGTCGCCCCCGGCCTGCGCCACCCTCGTGTCCTCGGGGACGGTGACGGCGAGGTCGTCGGCGCCGTCGTCGTCGCCATCGCCGGAGACGAGGACGACGACCAGGATGACCAGGAGCACCACCGCGGCGGCGCCCAGCACCACCATCGTCCCGAGCCCTCGGCCCGGCCGGGCACCGTCGTCATCGTCCGGGGCGACGTCCTCGACCTCGTCGAGCTCGACGTCCCCGACCGGCTTGGCGAGATCGACGAACGCGACCTCGTCCTCGCCGTCGTCCTCGAGCTCCTCGTCCTCGGCGTCGGGCTCCTCGTCGTCGTCTACGGGCTCGTCGTCGACGTCGTAGCCCAGGGCGTCGAGATCCTCCACCAGGGTGGAGGCGTCGACCTCCACGCCGGCCTTGGCCAGCAGCGCCTGGAGCTCGCCGAGGTCGATCGCCGGCCGGTGGTCGAGGACCATCTCGATGCCGCGCCGGCGCTCCTCCTCCGTCATCGCCGCGATCCGTCGTCCAGGACACCGACGCGGGTGACGCCGTCGGCGGGCGGGCCGTCGGCCGGGACCAGGTCCGGCGCCACATCGGCCAGGGGCACGAGCACGAAGGCCCGCTCGAACATCCGGGGGTGGGGGACGACCAGGTCCGGCCGGTCGACGGTCTCGCCGTCGATCCACAGCACGTCGACGTCGAGGGTGCGGGGCCCCCAGTGCTCGGTGCGGACCCGCTCGGCGGCCGCCTCCAGCGCCTGGGCGCGGGCGAGGAGCTCGTCGGCCGGGCGATCGGTGGCGAGCACGACGACCAGGTTGAGGAACGGGCCCTGCTCGGGACCGCCCACCGGGGCCGTCTCGTAGACGTCGGACACCGCTGCGACCTCGTCACCGAGGGCCGCCACCGCCGACCGCAGGTGGGCGGCCCGATCGCCGAGGTTGCTCCCCATGCCGAGCACGACCCGCCGGCGGGCGGTCACCCTCGGGTGGTCTCGGCCCGGGTGCGGGTGATCCGCACCCCCGAGGTGTCGACGATCTGCGAGACGGGGGGCCGCAGCTTGCGGACCGCCACGGTGACGCCCTGGACCCGGTCGTCGGACAGCACGACCTCGGCGATGCGCGCCGCCAGCCGCTCCAGCAGCTGGAACCGCTCGGTCGTGACGACCCGCTCGACCAGCTCGCACACGGCGCCGTAGTCGACGGTGTCGTCGAGGTCGTCGGACTCGCCGGCGACGCCCAGGTCGGCGTGGATGTCGAGATCGACCTCCAGTGGCTGGGCCCGCTCCTGCTCCTCGGGGAGGGCGCCGCAGACGCCGAGGGCGGTCAGGCCGCGCAGCTCGATCAGGTCGCCGTCAGGCACGGGCACCAGGGAGGTCGGGGGCCAGGGCGATGAGCTCGCGGCCCACCGGCCCGATCTGGCGGGTCAGCATCCGCTCCACGAGCATCGTGGCCTTGGGCGCCTCGGGCACGAGGCCCGACCAGATGACGTAGGCGGCGACGATGCCGGCGATGCGGTCGCCCAGCTCGTCGCCGTGCAGCAGGAGCTTGTGACCGTCGGCCAGCAGGCGCTCGATCTCGGGGAACAGGTTGGCCAGGATCGGGGCCGGCTCGTCGTGGCTGCGCAGCGGACGGTGGAGCCACGACACCTCGAGCTCGGTGTAGCTGTGGAGGTTGTGGCTGGCCGGGATGAGCGAGATCACCTTGGTGAAGCCCTGCTCACGGACCCAGATGATCTCCTCTTGACGACGCACCCGCCGGTGGTTGGCGCCGTAGCCGCCGGGCCGCTCGCACACCGCCAGGCGGTCCTTGATGACCCATGAGAAGTTGCGGGGCTTGATCCCCTGGGCCCACTTGCCCTTCATCCCCATGGGGAGGTGCCTTTCCTGTCTCCGAACCGCGTCTCCGATCATGCCTCATCCCGCCGCCGCGGGCGACTGCCCTGGTCAGAGACGTGCGATGGCCGTCGCGGCGGCCACCGTGGCGGCCACGTCGTGGGCCCGGACCATCCGAGCCCCGGCGGCATAGCCCCACACCGCGGTGGCGAGCGAGCCCTCGATGCGGTCGTCGGGGACCACCGGCCCCTCGACCCCGTCGGCCCCCGCCAGCAGGACCCCGAGGAAGCGCTTGCGGGACGTGCCCAGCAGCACCGGGAAGCCGGTGGCGACCAGCTCCCCGAGTCGGGCCAGCAGCTCGAGGTTGTGGGCGACGGTCTTGCCGAAGCCGATCCCGGGGTCGATCCAGACCTCCTCGACCCCGGCGGCGACGGCCGTCTCGGCCCGCTCGACCAGGAACGACCGGACGTCGTCGACCACATCGCCGTAGCGCGGGTCGCGCTGCATGGTGCGGGGATCGCCCTGCATGTGCATGGCGACCCAGCCGGCGCCGGTGGCGGCCGCCACCTCGTGGAGGGTGGCCGACACGTCGTTGACCAGGGTCGACCCCGCGGCGACGGCGGCGGCGGCGACCTCGGCCTTGCGGGTGTCGATGCTCACCCGGACGATCGGGGCGAGGGCGGCGACGACGGGCAGCACCCGCTCGATCTCGTCGGCGACGGGCACCGGATCGGCGCCGGGCCGGGTCGACTCGCCCCCGACGTCGACGACGTCGGCCCCGGCCGCCACCAGCGCCCGACCGTGGGCGATGGCGGCGTCGTGGTCGAGATAGCGCCCGCCGTCGGAGAACGAGTCCGGCGTGACGTTCACGACCCCCATCACCAACGGCCGCTCCACGGCCCGACCCTAGGCGGGGGTCGTTCTGTCCATCCCCCTGCACCGTGACGGTCCACCAGGGTTGACAGAACGGGCTAGATCGCCTCGAAGCGGACGATGATCGACTTGCTGGTGGGGGTGCCGCTGACCTCGGCGGTGCTGTCGAGGGGGACGAGGACGTTGGCCTCGGGGAAGTAGGCGGCGGCGCAGCCGCGCGGGGTGTCGTAGGCGACGGTGCGGAAGCGGGAGGCCCGGCGCTCGACGCCGTCGGCGGTCGAGTCGAGCGGCACCAGCACGTTGGCCTCCGGGAAGTAGGCCGCACACGTCCCGGGCGCGGTCGGGTAGGCGACGGCACGGAACCGCTCGGCCCGGCGCTCGATGCCCTCGTGCTCACCGATGATCG
>DASYLG010000269.1:0-5900 GCA_036009685.1 Iamia sp.
AGGTGGCCGAGGCCTACGGCGTCGAGGACTGCATCGCCGATCCGACCGAGGAGCTCGAGGGCGACACCCTCAAGCTGGTGTCGTCGTACCCGCAGTCGGGTCTGACCGGCGCCTTCGCCGAGATCGCCCGGGGCTGGGCGACCCGCTTCGACCAGGCCAACGCCGATGGCGGCGTCGACTTCGCCGGCAAGACCGTCCAGATCGAGTACGAGGACAAGGACGACACCTACAACCCGCAGCAGACGGCCTCGAACATCGAGGAGCTGGTGGGCGAGGACGGCAGCGGCGCCTTCGCCGTCTTCAGCGTCGTGGGCACGGCCAACAACATCAACATCCGGGACTTCCTGGGCGAGCTGTGCGTGCCCAACGTCTTCGCCGCCACCGGATCGGTCGCCTGGGGCAACCCCGAGTACCCGTGGATGATCGGGTCGACGCTGGCCCCCTACACCCTCGAGGCCCAGGCCTTCGCCGACTACCTCAAGGAGAACGACCCCGACGCCAAGGTCGCCATGCTTCGCCAGGCCGACGAGTTCGGGTCGACCTACGAGGAGGGCTTCAGCCAGGCCATCGAGGGCACCGACATCGAGCTGGTCGCCGTCGAGGAGTACCCGGTCGGCTCCGACCAGGTCGCCGCCCAGGTCACCTCGCTGGCCGCCAGCGGCGCCGACACCTTCTTCAACGGCGGCACCCTGCTCGCCTGCCCCAACGCCCTCATCGCCAAGGACGCCGAGGGCTGGGACGCCACGACCTGGGTCTCGGGCACCTGCATCTCGAAGACGCTGATGGGCATCGCCGGCGCCGCCGGGGCCGACGTCCTCAGCGCCACGAACCTCAAGGACCCGCTGAACCCGGACTACGCCGACGACCCGGCCATGACCGACTTCTTCGCCGCCGTCGAGGAGTACCAGCCGAACTTCAAGGGCCGCGACCTCGACCTCCAGAACGCCATCATCGCCTACGGCTACGCCCAGGCCGACCTGTTCATCCAGGCCCTGGGGAACGCCGAGGCGCCCACCCGCCTGGCCATGATGGAGGCGATCAAGAACCTGGACGGCGTCACCACCCCGCTGGCCCACGAGGGCGTCACCTTCACCACCGGCGAGGACGACAGCTACATGGGCGAGTCGTTCGTGCTGGTCCAGTACGACGCCGAGGCCGCCCACTTCAACGAGATCAGCGATCTCATCGACTTCGAGGGCCAGACCACCGAGCTGACCCCCGAGGACCTGATCACCGCCTGATCAGCCCGGGCTGATCGGACCACGAGGTGCCAGGCACCTCGTGGTCCTCAGCGAACGCGCTCGGCGAGGGCCTCGATGGCGACCACGACGTCGAGGCCCTCCCGCGTCCGGAGCCAGTCGAGGTTGGCGACGTGGAGCGGATCGGCGGGGTCGAAGCGGTTGAGCACGACGGTGACCGGCGTGGACCCCGCTGCCAGGGCGGCCAGGGTCAGCCGGATGCCGTTGAGCGTCCCCAGCCCGGCGTCGGCCACCAGGACGACGTGGTCCGGACGGACGGCCCGCACCAGGGCGAGGCTGTCGCCGTCGTCGGCGGCCGGTGAGGCGCCCCCGCCGGCCGTCTCGACCAGGCCGACGTCGACCCCTGCGGGCCAGGTGATCTCGGCGGCCAGGGCGGCGATGGTGAAGCCGGGGAGCCCGAGGGCGGCCGCCGCCATCGGCGGGGCCATGGCTCGCGCGTAGCGACGATGGGCGGGACAGACGGCGAGCGGATCCTCGCCGGTGGCCTCGGCCAGCACGTCGGCGTCGGATGGCGCGGGGTCGTCGGGCTCGGCCGACTGGGCCGGCTTCCGGGCCGCCACCGTCCGCCCCTCGGCCCGCAGGGCCGTCAGCAGCCGCGCCGCCACCCACGTCTTGCCCACCTCCGTCCCCGTCCCCAGCACCGCCACCAGGACCGTGGGCCTCGGCTCCTCTGCCAACCGGTGATCAGATCGGACGGGTTCCCGTTCGATCTGATCACCGGTTCGGGGAGGGAGGTGGGGGGCGAGGGCGTGGACGAGGCGGTCGACGTCGGCGTCGGTGTGGGCGGCCGAGAAGGTGACGCGGAGGCGGGACGTGCCCGGGGGGACGGTGGGCGGGCGGATGGCGGGGACGAGGAGGCCCTGGGCCAGGAGGGCGTCGGCGGCGGCCACGGCGGCCTCCTCGGTGCCCAGCACCACCGGCACGATGGGCGACGGGTGGCCGGGGGCAAGCCGGTCGACGTGGGCCCGGAGCCGAGCTCGGAGGGCGTCGCCCTCGACGCCGCGGACGATCCCCAGGGCGGCGTGGCCGGCGGCGGCATCGGCGGGGGAGAGGGCGGTGGTGAAGATGAAGGGCCGGGCCACGTTGACCAGCAGGTCCCGGACGGCGGCAGAGCAGGCCACGAACCCGCCCAGGGCGCCGAGGGCCTTGGACAGGGTGCCGACCCGCACGAGCATCAGGTCGGGGTGGGCGGCGGGGTCGATGTCGGGGCCGAGGACGGCATGGGCCTCGTCGAGCACGAGGGCGGCGCCGTGGCGGGCGCACAGCTCGGCGAGGGCGTCGAGGTCGGCGGCGTCGCCGTCCATGGAGAAGACCGAGTCGGCCACCACCACGGTGGGGCGGTCGTCGGCGGCCAGGGCGGCGGCCAGGGCGTCGGGGTCGGCGTGGGGGACGACGGTGAGCTCGCCCCGGGCCAGCCGGCAGCCGTCGACGATCGAGGCGTGGTTGAGGGCGTCGCTCAGGATGCGGGTGCCGGGGCCGGCCAGGGCGGTGAGGACGCCGACGTTGGCGGCGTACCCGGTGGGGAACACCAGGGCCGCCTCGGTGCGCTTCCAGGCGGCCAGGTCGGCCTCCAGGGCGTGGTGGGCGGGCCGGGACCCGACGACGAGGCGGGACGCCGTCGCCCCCGCGCCCCAGCGGTCCAGGGCGGTGTGGGCGGCGGCGACCACCGCGGGGTGGGCCGACAGCCCGAGGTAGTCGTTGCTGGCGAACGACGTGACCGAGGTGCCGTCGGCCAGGGTGCCGGTGGGCCCGAAGGCATCGAAGGGGCGGACCGAGCGCCAGCGCCCGGCGGCCCTCACCCGGCCCAGGCGATCCTCGACCCGCTGCGGCCAGGAGGCCGGCTCGTCAGGTGCAGACATCGCTGATCGCCGCCGCCAGGGTCTCGACGATGCGGTCGATCTCGTCCTCCGTGCTGGTCAGCATGGGGACGGTGACGATCACGTCCCCCAGCGGGCGGATGAGCACGCCCCGCTCGACGCACGCCGCCGACACCTTCCGTCCCCAGCGCAGCCCGTCGGCCGGCGGCGCCAGCTCGATGCCCGCCATCAGCCCCCGGCCCCGGACCTCGGCCACGCCCGGCAGCTTGGCCACCTGGGCCCCGAGGCCGGCCGCCAGCTGGTCGGCGCGGGCCCGGACGTTGGCCAGCACGTCCCACTCGTCGATCAGCTGGAGGTGCCGGGTGGCCACCGCGCACGCCAGGGCGTTCCCGCTGAACGAGTGCCCGTGGTAGAGCGTCATCTCCGACAGGTCGGGACCCTCGAAGGCGCGGGCCACGGCGCCGGATGCGACCGTCGCCGCCAGCGGCAGGTAGCCGCCGGCGATGCCCTTGCCCACCACCATCAGGTCGGGGCGGACGCCGGCCTGCTCGCAGGCGAACAGGGTGCCGGTGCGGCCGAAGCCGGTGGCCACCTCGTCGGCGATCAGCAGCACGCCGTGCCGGCGGCAGGCGTCGGCCACGGCCCGCAGGTCCTCGGGGCGGTGGGTGCGGATGCCGGCCGCGCCCTGGACCAGCGGCTCGACCACGACGGCGGCCAGCTGGTCGGCGTGCTCGGCGACGAGGGCGACGGCGGCGTCGGCCCCGCCGTCGGTGTCGAGCCCGGGGGCCCGCAGGCACGGGAAGCGCAGGGGGTCGAACACGGTGGTGCCGAAGCCCCCGTCGCCCACCGAGAGGGTGCCGATCAGGTCGCCGTGGTAGGCGCCGCCGAAGGCGAGGTAGGCGGTGCGGTCGGTGACGCCCCGGTTGGTCCACGACTGGAAGGCGATCTTGAGGGCCTGCTCGACGGCGGCGGCGCCGTCGGAGGCGAACAGGAACCGCGGGTCGTCCACCGGCACGCGGGGGGCGAGGGCCTCGGCCAGCTCGACGGCGGCGACGTTGCCGTTCCCCAGCAGGGTGGTGTGGGCCACCTTGTCGATCTGGTCCCGCAGCGCTTGGTCGAGCTCGGGCACCCGGTGGCCGAGCGTGGTGACCCACAGCGACGAGATGGCGTCGAGGTAGCGGCGGCCCTCGACGTCGATGACCTCCCGCCCCTCGGCCCGGTCGACGATCACGGGCCGGTTGTCGGCGTACGTCGTCATCTGGGTGAAGCCGTGCCACACCACGGCGGCGTCGCGAGCGACCCATTCATCGTGTGCAGACACGCCCGGACCGTACCGATCCCGTTCCGTGTGCGGAAACCCACCGGTCCGGTGGTTTTCCGCACACGGAACGGCGTCGGCACCTAGCGGAGCTGGTCCTCGGCGGCCTGGCGGACCTGCCAGTCGCGATCGGCGAGGGCGCGCTGGAGGGCGGCGTCGACCTCGCCCCCGGAGAACGGGGCCAGGGCGATGACGGCCCGGCGCCGGACGGTCGCCTTGTCGCCGGTGGCGGCCAGCACGGCCGGGAGCCCGGCGGGGTCGCCGATGGCGCCGAGCGCGGCCACCGCCGCCTCTCGCACCAGGGCGTCGTCGTGCCCGGTCGTCAGGGCGACGAGCCGGTCGACGGCCCCCGGCTCGGGGGGCTGCCGCTCGCCGGAGGCCCAGGCCGCCACCTCGACCACCGTCGGGTCGTCGTCGTCGAGCAGGCCCAGCAGGCTGACCCCCTCCGGCCCCCGCCCGGGGTCGACCCCGGCCAGGGCGGCGACCTCCTCGGCGGCCCGGCGGCGTACCACCGGGGAGCCGTCGGCCAGGGCCGCGACCAGGTCGTCGGCGACGAGGGCCCCGGCCCGGCGGAGGGCGCCCAGCGCCGTGGCCCGCACGACCGGATCGGGGTCCGAGAGCCCGGCCCGCGCCGCGTCGGCGTCGCCGCGGTGCCCGGCCTCGGCCACGTCCGCCCGGCGCGCCGTCGCCTCCTCGTCGGGCCCGTCCACCGCCCCAGTGGAGCACGTGGGGGCCCCGGCGGACACGACGACCGACACCGGTGAGGGCGTGATGCGGGTCGGGGCGTGGCAGGCTGCCTCCCTCGTGGACCCGTTGCACCCGGCGCCGCCGCCCGACCTGATCGAGCCCGGGCCTGGACTCCCCGCGGCACCGGCCGGCGCGCCCGGCGGGCCCGAGGCGCCGGCCCCGCCCCCCGTCGTGGCCCGGATCCGCCTGCGCTGGCACCCGATCTGGGTCGCCCTGGGCGTGATGCTCGTCCTGACGGTGACGGCCGTGGGCGCCGGCGGGCTGGTCCGGGCCCCCTACGTCGTGTTCGCCCCCGGGTCGGCCATCCCCACCGAGCCGGCCATCAGCGCCCCCGGCACCGAGACCTTCGAGAGCGACGGCTCCGTCCTCTTCCTCACCGTCTCGCTGCGGGGGGCGTCCCGGCGGATGGGCTACGCCGAAGCGGCGTGGGGGTGGCTGCAGGGCAACCAGGACGTCTATCCCCGCGACGCCATCCTCGGCGACCAGACCGGCGAAGAGAACCGCGAGGCCAGCGTCCAGGAGATGGCGCTCTCGCAGGAGGTGGCGGCCAAGGTCGCCCTCGAGCACCTCGGCTACGACGTGCCCGTGCACGGCACCGGCACCATCATCAGCGACGTCATCGCCGACACGCCGGCGGCCGAGGTCCTGAAGCCCTTCGACGTCATCACCGCCCTCGACGACGTGCCCACGCCCACCGACGCCGAGCTGCGGACCGAGCTCGAGGGCCGCGAGGCGGGCGACACGGTGGCGGTCACCTTC
>DASYLG010000270.1:0-4637 GCA_036009685.1 Iamia sp.
GCTCCGGATGGTCGACCGTGACCGCGATGCCCTCGGGGTGGTCGGCCCACGGGAAGTCCGCGGGCAGGAGGGGAGCATCGCCCTCGCTCTCCTCGTTGGACCCGATCACCGCCCCGTGCTCGTCCAGGACCTGCACGATCCGACCGGTCGGGCCGAAGTCGGGCACGGGGTCCCGCGAGCGGATGAAGCGCTGGGTGACCGCCGCGTCCGAGCGCAGCTGGGCGTCGACCTCGCCGATCTGGCGGTCGGCCGTGTAGGCCGTCAGCCAGAGCCCGACGGCGCCGAGGGCGATGGCGATGCCGGCGGTGGCCACCGCGGTGATGCGCATCCGCACCGACGGTCGCCGCCTCATCGATCCGCCGTCGGTGCGCCCAGGCGGTACCCGACGCCCCGGATGGTCTCGATCGTCTGGCGCCCGAACGGGATGTCGACCTTCAGGCGGAGGTGGCGGATGTACACCTCGACGATGTTGGGGTCGCCGGAGAACCCCTGGCCCCACACGTTGTCGATCAGCTGCGCCTTGGTCACCGCCTCCCCGCGCCGGGCCATGAGGTGGGCCAGCACGTCGCGCTCGCGCGCCGTCAGGGCGATCTCGACGTCGCCCCGCCAGCACTGGTGGCGCACGGCGTCGAGCCGGAGGTCGTCGACGGTGAACGGCACCGATCCGGTGGGGCGGGGCCGCCGGAGGAGGGCCCGGATGCGGGCCAGCAGCACGACCATGTGGAACGGCTTGGTGAGGTAGTCGTCGGCCCCGAGCTCCAGGCCCTCGGCCTCGTCGTGCTCCCCGTCCTTGGCCGTCAGCATGATGACCGGCGTCCAGTCCCCGGCGGCGCGCAGGGCGGCGCACACCCGGTAGCCGTTCGTGGTCGGGAGCAGGATGTCGAGCACGATCACGTCGTAGGCCCCGGTGCGCGCCGCCTGGAGACCGGCCTCGCCGTCGGCCTCGTGGTCGACGGCGAAGCCCTCGGCCGTGAGCGCCTGCTGGATGCCGAGGGCGACGCCGGGCTCGTCCTCGACGACGAGGACCCTCATCGCAGGGCCCCGGCGCTCAGCACGGCGCCATCCTGGCCCATGCCCCTGAAGCCGACCTGAACGGGCCCGGTTGCCCCGGCCGCGGTCCTCTGTGACGCTCACCACATGCTCGATGACGACGTGGTGAGCGACCGGGCCCGACGCGTGAGCGCGGCCCTCGAGCCGGTGGCGGGCCAGGTGTACTTCTCGCCCGAGTGCCACCGTGCCTACGAGGACCTGGGCTTCGGGGCCAGTCCCGGGTCCGACGCGGGGGTGGCCATGCCCGACGGCGTGGCCTACTTCTGCAGCCGGGGGTCGATCCTGGGCCAGGTCCCCGGCGAGGTGGTCGCCGCCGCCTTCGCCGTCTTCAACCCGGCCATCGTCGTGCCCCTGGTGGCGATGGGCCGCGAGCTGGCCCCCGCCCCGGCCCTGGAGGTGGCCCGGACGGCGGGCGCCGTGGGGCAGCTCGTGCGGGTGCTCGGCGACGCCCCCGACGGGCTGGCCCGCGTCACCGAGCTCCTCGCCCAGGCCGGGGTCGGGCTGCGGCCCGAGGGCAAGCCGCTGTACGCCGGCCTCCTCGGGCTCGGCCTCCCCGACGATCCGATGGGGGCCATGTGGCGGCTCGCCGACCGGTTGCGGGAGTACCGGGGCGACGCCCACACCGCGGCCTGGACCGCGGCCGGCTTCGACGCCACCGAGATCGGCCTCCTGACCGAGCTCTACTGGGGGCTGCCCCTGCGGACCTACATCCGCACCCGGGCCTGGAGCGAGGACGACCTCGACGCCGCCGAGGCCCGGCTCGAGGCCCGGGGCCTGGTCGCCGACGGGGCCTTCACGGCGACGGGCCGCGCCGCCCGCGAGACGGTGGAGCAGGTCACCGACGCCCAGTGCCGACCCCTCGTCGAGGGTCTCGGCGACGACGTCGACGAGCTGCTCGACCGGTTGACGCCCTGGGGCGACGCCGTGCGCGCCGCCGGCGGCTACCCCGCGGCCGGGCCTCACGACCTGGCCGGGCTCGCCGGCGATTCGTGATCCGCCGGCACCAGGGCGTCCTCCTCAGCCTGCTGGTCCTGGTCACGGCTCTGGCCATCGCGTTCAGCGGCGTGCTCCCCGACGACGGGTCGACGGACGGCCGGTCCCCGCCGGCCACCGCTCCGCTGCGGGGGGTGACGGACACCGCGATCAAGGTCGTGCTCTACCAGCCACCCGAGGACGACCCGGTCAGCCAGATCGTCGCCCGGTTCGTCGCCCCCGAGGACGACAACGCCGAGGCCGCCGCCACCGTGCAGGGCTTCATCGACGTGCTCTCGGTCGGCAACGCCGCCCTGGCCGGGAGGCGCATCGACCTCGTCGTCTTCACCGGCAGCGCCAACCTGCTCGACACCGTGGCGGCGCGGGCCGACGCCGTCCACATCGCCGAGGACATCCGCCCCTACGCGGTGCTGAACGGGCCTCTGCTCGGCACCGCCTTCGGCGACGAGCTGGCGTCGCGGGGCGTGCTGTGCCTCCTGTGCGTGAACGGCGGCACCAACGACTTCTACGACGACCACGCCCCGTTCATCTGGTCGCTCCAGACGACGCCCGAGCAGGTGGCGACCCACGTCGCCGAGTACGTCTCCAAGCGCCTGGCCGGCTCGCCGGCGGAGTTCGCCGGCCACGACCTCCGTCGCACCGAGCGTCGCTTCGGGCTGATCAGCGTCAGCGGTCCCTTCGGGGGCGCCGGGCTGGGCCCGTCGATCGAGGATCAGCTCGACGACGCGGGTGTCGAGCTGACCGATGCCATGGCCTATGGCGACGCCAACGGCGTGAACCAGGTACAGGCGACCATGATCGGGCGGCTCAGGTCGCGGGGCGTCACCACGGTGATCTACGCCGCCGATCCCATCGCCATGGGCTCCCTCATGGCCGAGGCGACGCGCCAGCGCTGGTACCCCGAGTGGGTCATGACCGGGGGCTTCTCGTCGGAGCGGTCGAGCTGGGGCCGCCGGGACGATCCCGTCCAGATGGCGCACGCCTTCGGCATCACGCCGCTCGCCCCGCCGGCGGCCTCGCCGGACGAGGACATCATCTTCTCGCTCTACCGGATGGCCCACGGCGGCGACGATCCCCCCGCCCACCAGAGCGCCCAGATCCTGTGGGCCCCCGTCTTCCTGCTGTTCTCGGGGCTGGGCACCGGCGAGGACCTCTCGGCCGAGGGGTTCCGCCGCTCGCTGGTCGACGCCGAACCGCTGGGCGGCGACCCCGCCACGCCGTTCATCCCGCTGATGTCCTATGGCGACTCCGCCCTGTGGCCGTACCCGGACTACGCCGGGGTCGACGACTTCGCCGAGATCTGGTGGGACACGAACGCGACCGGCCCCGACGAGTTCGGCGAGACCGGCAGGGGTCTGTGGCGCTACGCCGAGGGGGCGAAGCGCTACGTCCCCGGGAGCTGGCCCACCGGGCCGCCGGCGGCGTTCGTGCGGGCCGGCGCCGTGACCGTGGTCGAGAACTGATGGACACCGCCGCCCTCCGGCTCCGGCGCGCCGTGGCGGTCGTCGGGCTGCCGGCCGTCCTGCTGGTCGGGCAGGCGGTCCTGCTCCCGATGCCGGCCGGGGTCTACGTCCAGGGCCTCACCCTCGGCCTGCTCGGGGCGGTGGTGAGCGTGGGCCTCTGCCTGCTCTACCGGGCCAACCGGATCATCAGCTTCGCCCAGAGCGCCCTCGGTCTGGTGCCGACCGTCGTCGCCGTCGACCTCATCGTCTACAGCGGCTGGGGGTTCGTCCGGGCCGGGCTGGCCGGCGCCGCCCTGGCGGTCGTCCTCGGCGCCGCCCTCCACGTCCTGCTCATCCGCCGCTTCGCCCGCGCCTCCCGGCTGGTCCTGACCGTCGCGACCATCGGCGTCGCCCAGGCGTGCCTGGCCATCTCCCTCGAGGTCCCGCGCCTGTGGGGCAAGGACCCGCGCGCCGAGCAGATCACCACCGGGTGGACCGTCGACATCGCCATCGACCCGCTCCTGTTCCACGCCGAGCACCTGCTGGCCTGGATCGTCGCGCCCACCGTCCTCACGCTCGTCGCCGTCCTGCTCCTTCGCACCCGCACCGGCGCCGCCGTGCGCGCCGCCGCCGATCGGCCGGATCGGGCGGCGCTCGTGGGCATCCCCGTCGACCGCATCCAGCTCCTGGTCTGGGCGGGCGCCGCCCTCCTCTCGTTCGTCGGGGTCTTCCTGCGGGTCGCCATCACCGGCCTCCCCTT
Source organism: Iamia sp. (assembly GCA_036009685.1). GTDB lineage: Bacteria > Actinomycetota > Acidimicrobiia > Acidimicrobiales > Iamiaceae > Iamia. Next base: position 4,246 of record DASYLG010000270.1, read on the forward strand.
CGCGTCGACCGAGTCGTTCACCGCCCTCCTCGCCGCCCTGGCGGCGCTGACCCTCGGGCAGTTCACCCACGTCGTCCGCGTCGCGGCGGCGTCTATGGCGCTCGGGGTGGTCGAGCAGGCCATCACGTGGAACCACCCCGAGGACCCCGACCTCTACGGCGTCGTGCTCGCCGTGGTCATCGCCGTCGGCCTGGCCCTGGCGGCCCGGCCCCGCACCCGCCTCGACCGCGACACCACGTCGGCCTGGCTCGAGGACGGCGTGGCCCGCCGGCTCCCATCCGCCCTGGCCCGGCGCCCGAGCGTGCGGGCGCTCCGGTGGGCGACCGGGCTCGGGCTGCTCGCCGCCGCCGTCGACCTGCCGTCCCACCTCGGGAGCGGGGATCAGCTCAAGG
>DASYLG010000271.1:0-3343 GCA_036009685.1 Iamia sp.
GACGACGTCGCCCGCCAGCCCGACCTCGAGGCCGTGGCCGCCTCGGCCGCCCGCATCGACGAGCTGCTGCGCCGCCGCCGCGAGGCCGGGGACCGCCTGGAGCGGACGGCCGCGGTCCTCCGCTCGGTCGACGACGACCCCACCCGGCCCCCGCCGCCGGCGGCCGGCGACCCCGATCTCACCACCGGTCCGCTCGCCACCGGCCTGCTCGCCGCCGTCGACGTGGTCCGTCGCGTCAGCGGGGCGACGCCCGCCGAGACCGCCGACCAACGTCAGGCCGAGCACGACGCCCGTCTGGCGCTGGCCCGGGCCGTGGCCGAGATCGATCGGGCCCGAGCCGAGGTCCAGGCCGAGGTGGACGCCTCCGACCACGAGCTGGCCGCCCTGGCCGGGGCGGCCGACGTGCCCGTCGGCCCCGAGGGTCCGGGGGCGGCCCTGACCGCGGCCCTGGAGAGCCGGCGCCACCGGGTCGCCGCGGCGGCCGACACCGACCCGGCCACCCGTCTCCTCGCCCGGCGGCGCGCCGCCCTCCGGGCCCGGCTGGAGGGCCTGCCCGACGACACCGACCTGGCTGCGGCCCGCCGCCGGCTGGCCGCCGTGGCCGACCACCTGGCCCGGCTGGAGGGCGGGGGCGGCGCCGACGTCGAGCGCACCCGGGAGTCCCTTCTGGGCCGGGTCGCCCTGCTGCGCCCCGACGGGGTCACCAGCATCGCCCCGCTGGTCCTGGACGAGGCGCTGGTCGGGCTGGCCCCCGACGACCTCTGCGACCTGCTCGACCTGGTCGTCCGCCTGGCCGATCGCATCCAGGTCGTGCTGCTCACCGGCGACCCCGCCGTCGCCACCTGGGCCCGCCACCGCGCCGCCCACGGCGTCGTCCGCCTGGTCGAGCTCGTCCCCGCCTGACGCCCCATCGATCTCGGCACGGAAGTGCCGGGATATCCGGCACTTCCGTGCCGAGAACGGTGGGTGGGGGTTCAGTCGAGGCGGCGGAGCTCGTCGCGGTAGCGGGGGATGCGATCGGTGTAGGCCTTGGCGCCGAGCTTGATCATGGACTCGGGGTCGACCCGGCCCTCCTTGATCACGGCGGGGACGCCGAGGGCCATGGCCCGGCTCGGCACCTCCATGTTGTTGGGGACCAGGGCGTTCGCCCCGACCAGGGCCTCGGTCCGGACGATGGCGTTGTGCAGCACGACCGAGCCCGATCCGACGAGCGCCCCGTCCTCGATCGTGCAGCCCTCGAGGTGGACGTTGTGGCCGATCACGCAGTCGTCGCCGACGGTGGTGGGCGTGTACGGCGTGGTGTGGATGATCGTGCCGTCCTGGATGCTGGTCCGGGCGCCGATGACGATGTGGCCGTCGTCGCCCCGGATCACGGCCGTGGGCCACACGGAGCTCTCGGCGCCGATCGTGACCGAGCCGATGACGACGGCATCGGGGTGCACGTAGGCCTCGGGGTGGATCGAGGGCACCTGGTCTCCGAGCGCGTAGATGGCCATGGACCGGACGCTACCGGGGGCGCCGCCGTACCCTCCCCGTGGTGACCGACCAGATCACCGATCCGACCGCCCCACCCCGCTTCGCCGTCGCCGAGCCACCCGTCGCCGCGAGGCGCGACGCCACCCGGACCCGCCACGGCGTCACCGACGCCGACGACCTGGCCTGGATGCGCGACCACACCGATGCCGCCCTCCTCCCCCTCCTCGAGGCCGAGGACGCCCACGCCGACGCCGTCCTCGCCCCGCTCACGCCGCTGGTGGACGCCATCGAGTCCGAGATCCGGGAGCGGACCCAGGAGGACGACCTCTCCGTCCCGCACCGCAAGGGCGCCTGGTGGTACCAGGCCCGCACCGTCGAGGGGGCGTCCTACGCCATCCACCAGCGGCGCCCCGACGACGGGTCCGGCCTCGGCGCCGTCGAGGGCAGCGACAGCACGGTGATCCTCGACGAGAACGCCCTGGCCGAGGGTCACCCGTACCTGTCGCTGGGCGTGGCCGACATCAGCCCCGACGGCTGGCTGCTGGCCCATGCCGTCGATCACGACGGCTCCGAGGCCCACGAGCTGCGGATCCGCGACCTGCGCACCGGCGACGACCTCCCCGTCGCCATTCCCAACGTCTCCTACGGGTTCGCCTGGGCGGCCGACAGCTCCGGCTTCGTCTACACCACCCTCGACCCGGCCCAGCGCCCGTGGCGGGTCCACTCCCACTTCCTCGGGGCCGACCCCACCGGCACCGAGGATGCCCTCCTGCTGGAGGAGCCCGACGACCGCTTCTGGGTCGGCGTCGGGGCCAGCCGCAGCGGCGACCTGATCGTCATCGACATCGGCAGCGCCATCACCTCGGAGCTCCACCTGATCGACGCCCACGCCGTCGCCGACGGGGCCCAGATGGCGATCCCCCGCCGCCAGGGCGTCGAGGTCCAGGCCGCCCACCACGGCGACTGGCTCTACCTCGTCTCCAACGACGACGCCCTCGACTTCGCCCTCTGGCGGGCGCCACGGACCGCCCCCGACCGGAGCCGCTGGCAGCCGGTCATCGCCCACTCCCCCGGCACCCGGATCGTCGGCGTCGAGGCCTTTGCGTCGTACCTCGTCGTCCACCTGCGCACGGGCGGGCGACCGGCCCTGCGGATCATCGACGTCGCCGCCCTCTCGGGACCGGAGGCCCCCTCGCCGGACGCGGTGGCGGCCGCCAGTCGCGACCTCACCTTCCCCGACGCCGGCTACTCGCTGGGCGGAGGGGCCAACGAGGAGTGGGACACGACCCGCTACCGATTCTCGTACCAGTCGCTCACCACGCCCGGCACCCTCTTCGAGGAGGACCTGGCCACGGGCGAGCGGGTGCAGCTCAAGCAGACGCCGGTGCTGGGCGACTTCGACCCGGCCCGCTACCGCACCGAGCTGGTGTGGGCCCCGGCCGGCGACGGCACGCAGGTCCCGGTGTCGATCGCCTGCCGGGCCGACGTGGCCGTCGACGGCACCGCCCCGCTCGTGCTCTACGGCTACGGCGCCTACGAGATCAGCATGGACCCCTGGTTCTCGATCCCCCGCCTGTCGCTGCTCGACCGGGGCGTCGTGTTCGCCATCGCCCACGTCCGGGGCGGGGGCGAGATGGGCCGCTCCTGGTACGAGGACGGCAAGCTCCTGGCCAAGCCCCACTCGTTCTCCGACCTGGTGGCGGCGGCCGACCACCTGGCCGCCACGGGCTGGGCGGCGCCCGACCGCATCGCCATCCGGGGCGGCTCCGCCGGCGGGCTCCTCGTCGGGGCGGCCACCAACCTGGCGCCGAACCGGTTCCGTGCCGTGGTGGCCGAGGTCCCCTTCGTCGACGCCCTGGCCACCATC
>DASYLG010000272.1:0-1993 GCA_036009685.1 Iamia sp.
CGAGCCCGAGGTGGCCGGGTCGGACCCCACGCTGATCAAGACCCGCGCCTACCAGGACGGCGACGAGTGGGTGATCAACGGGCACAAGTGGTTCATCTCCAACGCCCACCGGGCCAGCTGCGCCATCCTGCTGGCCCGCACCGAGGACGATCCCGACCTGCCCCAGGCGGCCAACACCGCCTTCATCGTCGACATCCCCTCGGACGGCTGGACCGAGGTGCGCCAGATCGAGACCATGCACGGCTCGACCGGGCACTCCGAGATCCGCATCGAGGACCTGCGGGTGCCCGACAGCGCCATGCTCGGCGGCCGGGGCCAGGGCCACATGCTGGGCCAGTACCGCTTGGGCCCGGCCCGCCTGGCCCACTGCATGCGCTGGATCGCGCAGGCCGAGATGGCGCTCGACATGATGGTCGACCGCTCGCTCAACCGCTTCGCCCACGGCTCGCTGCTGGCCGAGAAGCAGGGCATCCAGTGGATGATCGCCGACTCCACCATGGAGCTGTACCAGGCCAAGCTCATGGTGCTGCACGCCGCCTACCGCATCGACAACAAGCTCGACTTCAAGTCCGAGGTGTCGATGGCCAAGCACTTCGTGGCCAACGCCCTGGGCCGCATCATCGACCGGTCGATCCAGGTGCACGGCGCCCTCGGCTACTCCACCGACACGCCGCTGGCTTCGATGTACCAGCACGCCCGCTGGGCCCGCTTCGCCGACGGCGCCGACGAGGTGCACCAGATGCGCATCGCCCAGCGCACCATCGCCGCCTACAAGGACTTCGGCTCGACGAGGACGGCTACCGGGGACCTGCCCGTGTAGCCGTCCCCCGTCGCACCGTCCCTGCGCCACCAGGGACGGGACCTCGGACCCGGTCGCTACGGCTGCGGCAGGAAGCCCGGGGCCACGTCGGTCGCCACCAGCATCTCGGCCCACTCGCCGTCGGTCGCCGCACGCAGGCCCTCAGCCACGTCGCGCAGCACGTCGAGGTCGTAGTCGGTGTCCCACGTCTCGACGGTCGCCACGACGCCGGGGGCCTCCTGCCAGAAGATGCGTCGCCGCTCGACGTTCCACGTGCCGCTGTCGCTGGGATGCACCGATCCCGGCGGCAGCGTCGCGGCCCAGGCGGCGTGACCGCGGACATCGGCGCTCGGCGTGGCCTCGTCGCCCAGCTCGTCGGCAAGGGCGGCGGCATCACCGTCGGCGGTCTGGACCCGCAGGGCACCCGACGGGTCGCCCAGGCGGTACACGACCTCGACGTCGGTCCGCCGCATGACCTGCCCCCCGCCATCGCCTTCCTCGTCGGGGATGACGGCCGTGCGCGACCTCTCGCCGAGCTCCGGCACGCCCGCCGGCAGCGTCCCGACCGAGACGCCGTTCCCGTGGACGACCAGGCCCTCGGCGATGCCGGCGAGCTGCTCGGCGGTCAGCGACGGGCTCGCCAGGTAGATCTGCATGCCCGGCCGCTCCGTCCACTCCAGGCCGGCCTCGACGCCCTTCAACCCGAGCTGGGCGCACACGCCTCCGGCGCAGGTGTGGCCCTGGTGCCCGCGCACCGTGGTCGGCCCGAGGTCGGGGCTGGGCTCGATGCCCGAGCCCCGGCCGCTGTGGGTCCACTCGATGGCCAGCAAGCGCCCATAGGTCGTGGACTCGCCCCAGAACTCCTGGTCCCCGTAGGCCGAGCTCAGCTGGAGGCCGTCGGGGAGGTCGCCGGCGTCGGGGATCAGGCGTGGCAGCTCGGTCGTCGTCCCGGGCGAGGTCACGTTGCCCGACTCGACCGAGCCGCCGTCCTAGAGCACTTCGAAGCGCTGGACCTCCGGCGACGACCCCACTGCGCCCCGCATGTCCGGCTTGCCCCCCGGCGTTTCGCCCCGTCCCGAGAGCTTCTCTCAGGGCCAGGCGTAGGTGACGCCGGTCAGGTCCTCGGAGATCTGCCACAGACGGTGGGCGGCGGCCAGGTCCGACGAGCGGGCGTTGCCGGTGACCTTCTTGGGA
>DASYLG010000273.1:0-9661 GCA_036009685.1 Iamia sp.
CTCGTAGGTGGCAAAGATCCTCCTAGCAGCTGCTCACCGGTTCCAAGCTGCCTGCGATAGGCCGCACTCGCCGTCGCACTCGCGTCGCCCGGCGTCGAGAAGGCCACCGAGGTCGTCAAGGGTCTTGATCTCGGCCAGCTCCGACGCGAACTCACGCTCGACGCCGCCGCCACCTTCGGCGTCAAGAGCGTCATGCTGGGCCAAGGGAGCGACCAGCCCACCGCCGGGCTGCTCGGTCCACAGCGACTCTTGGTTCACCAGTTGGAACTGCCCGGCCCATCGCGCCTCCACCGTTCCCTTGTCGCGCACGGCGAGGACCGCCGGGGGGAACCCAGCGACCTGCTCCTCCAGGGCCTTCAGCGCCTCCCGACTCGGGACGTAGAAGTCCAACGTGATCGAGTTCTCATCCCAGTCCGAGACTGCTCGGATGACCTCAAAGCGGACCTGGGCGAGATCGATGCCCTCCTCACCCTCGGGGCCGACCCTCCGCACGCCGTCGACCTTCGTGGCCTGGGCGATTACGACGACATCGGCGATCTTGCCCATCTCGGCGAGGGAGTGGAAGAACTCGACCTCGTCCGCCTGGACCGCAAGCATGTCCCACCGACCGCCGTCGGTCTGGGCCTCGTTCGCTGCCACGGCCGCCGCGTTCTCGCTGGAGCCACCCGAGCATCCTGCGGCCAGGAGTAGGGCGAGGGCGACACCGACGGCGACACGCACGACGGCGACGATGCCCCTGCTGTCGCTACTTGTAGTGGCCATTGAGCTCGCTCCGTTCGGTCGAGGAGATGGTCGTCGCGTAGTCGTCGAGATCGCCGGAGCCATCACTCCACTGCTGCATGCAGGTGAACCTGCTGTTCACGTGCCAGAGGCCGACGGCATGGCCGATCTCGTGGCACAGTGTCCGCCGTGCGGTCGCGACTCCCGCTGGATATCCGGCGTAGTCGTTGACGTACAGGTTGATCTTCACCTGGTGATGGCCACACGTCATCATCGGGTTCGTCCCGTAGTAGGGCCCGGGGCATTCGGCGATCCCGAGCCAATTGCTGAGGCCATAGTCCCAGTCGAAGACACAGAGGTCATGGCCAGTGGTGCACCCACCGGAAGTGGTGTTCGGATCGAGGTCCGTCGTCCCATAGACAGTGTCGATGGCGTGGTAGGCCGAGTTGTTCGTGGCGGTCGTGACCTGCGTCAGGTTCACAGTCCAGTTCGAGTCCTGGGTGAAGAAGATCCCGGCCCCAGCCACAGTTCCGATCTTCGCGTCGGCGGGCTTCGCGAACGGAAACGCCAAGATCGCCACTGCTGCCCAGGCAGCCGCGACGACTCGCCACGCGCGCCGGAGGCGCGACCTCCTCCATGTTCCGTCCGACTGAGATGTCACGTTGTGGCTCTTTACACACATCGACCTTGCCGATCGTGCGCGCTCCGTCACGAGGGCACGGTGCTCTCCCTGCGCAGTCGGTGGTGCACACACGCGTTCGGCCATGATCAGACGGTGCCCGGGGCGGGGGTCGAACCCGCACGGCCCATTGACAGGCCCGAGGGGTTTAAGCCCTCTGCGTCTACCGGTTCCGCCACCCGGGCGGGTCGCGCCGGGGCAACGCTAGGCGCGGCATGCGGGAGGGGTGAGGACGCCGTTGGCCTGGAGGAGGTCGATGGCGTTGACGGTGACGTGGCCGCGCCACTCGAGCTCGGCCGCCGGCGAGTAGGCGTTCCACTCGAGCGGCCAGCCGCCGTCGTCTTGCTGCTGGCCCGCCAGACGGACCACGTCGGCGGCGACCGTCTCGGCCGTGATCAGCGAGCGGGCGGGACGGTCAGGGCGCGGGGCCAGGTCGAGGGGGCGCAGGCACTCGCCCTCGGCCCCGCCGGCGACGGCGACGATCCCGTCCTCGGGGATCCACGGCCGGAGGTGGTCGAGGGCGGCGGAGGGCTCGGGGGCGCCGTCGACGGCGTTGACGGCGAAGCCCAGGACCAGGGCGAAGGGCTCCTGGTCGAGCGCCCGAACGGCGTCGACGCACCAACGGGTCGCGGCCCCGAGCCACGGGTGGGTGGCGACCGCCGGGTCGATCCGGGCGACCCGGTGGGCCTGGGTCACGACGGCGGCGGTGATCTGGAGCGACGGCTCGGTGGGGTCGGCCTCGGCCCAGAACGGCGCCGTGCCCGCGCGGTCGTCGACCGGGAGGCCGAAGGGCAGGGCGCCGTCGTCGAGGGCGATCGAGGCGAGCCAGTCGCACAGCTCGACGGCTCGCGACCCGACGGGCGGTCCGGCATCGACCCACGCCTCGAAGGCGTGGAGGCTCGGGCCGGGCTGGCTGGTGCCGTCGCGCAGATCGGGCTCGAGGCCCCAGCCGTAGCCGCCGTCGGGGTTGCGGTACGCCTCGACGGCGGCGTGGAGCCGCTGGCGGTCGGCATCGCCGCCGTGGAGCAGACAGGCGAGGCGGTGACGGTCGAGCAGGCGGCCGTGGGTGGCGACGAAGCGCTCGGCGGAGGCGAGGTCGATGTCCATGCGTCGATCATCCTCCGCCGGGCGGGCCGGGCGCTTGGACGGATCGGACGCCGTCCCCCGGGACGGCCCGGCACCTTGGTGGCAGACTCCGCCGCGTGCCCGACAGCCGGTTCTCCTTCGTCCCCGATCTGCCCTCGGTGGAACCGGTGCTCGGCTTCGCCACCTACGCCGATGCCCTGGCCCACGCCATCGCCGAGACCGAACCGGCCCAGTTCACGGTGGGCATCTACGGACCGTGGGGCAGCGGGAAGTCGTCGCTCCTGAAGGCGATCGCCGCCCGTCTGGAGGCGGCGCACCCGGACACGGTCATCGTCGTGGAGTTCGATGCGTGGCGGTACCAGCGCAACCAGGAGCTGGTGGTGCCCCTCCTCCACGCCGTGTACCGCAAGGTCGCCGAGAAGGGCGAGGAGTCGCTCGCCGCCGCCGCGGGACGCCTGATGCGCGCCGTCGCGCTGAGCCTGAGCTTCCGGCTCCCCGTCGTCGGACGCGACGTCAGCCTCGGGGAGATCAAGGAGGCGTGGTCGGAGGCCGACACGCTCGACGCCGCGCTGGACGAGGCCTTCGCGCTGCCGTTCGAGAACCTCAGGACCATGGGCCAGCGTCTCGGCAACCGCCGGATCGTGATCCTGGTGGACGATCTCGACCGGTGCAGCGTCGACACCGTCACGGCCATGCTGGAGTCGATCAACGCCATCACGGACGTCGCCGGGTTCGTCTTCGTGCTGGCCTTGGACTACGACGTGATCGTCCGCGCCGTCAACGCCAAGTATCCCACGGTCAACGGGCACCAGTTCGTCGAGAAGATCATCCAGGTCCCCTTCCGCATCCCCGGTCTCGATGCCTCCGAGGACGCGCTCCTCCCGACGCTCGTCCCGGCGATGGACCTCGGGAAGGACCTCAGCACCGGCGATGCCGAGCTGGCCCGGATGGTCGACCTGGCCTTCGGCGCCAACCCCCGATCGACGAAGCGCTTGTCAACGCCCTGAGCCTGGTGCTCAACATCCTCGAACGGCGAGAGGCGACGGTCGATCCTCGTCTCGTCGCCGCCCTGCTTGCCGGCGAGCTGCGCTGGCCGGACGAGTTCAGCGACCTGCGCACCGCCGTCAGCGCCGGCGACGACAGCCCCATGCGGCCGCTCCTCGAGTCGGAGACCTCCGGGCTGGCGGCCTTCGCCCACCGGTTCCTGGCCACCGAGATCGCCGGTCCGCTCCTCACCGCCGTGCTCCGCCTGACCGGCACGGTCACCCTGCAGGAGGCCGTGACCGAGGCGGCCGACGAAGAATCGTTCGGGACGCTGACGGCACGGAATCACGCCGCGCTCGAACGGGCGGTCGAGGAGCGGGGCTACGGCCTCTCCGGCCAGAGCCCGTCGATCTGGTACCACCCCGACCGACCTGATCACCGGGTCCGCTTCGCCCGCCAGGTCGTCAGGGTCGAGGTGCGCCCACCGATGCACCAGTCCGACCACGCCCGCGAGTGGCAGTTGGACCGGTCCTTCGTCATGGGTCGGGAGATGGACGAGTTCCTCGCCTACATCGACGCCCTGGCTCAGGACTCGCTCGGGTAGAGCCGAGCACCCGTCAGTCCGGGAGGTCGGTGAGGAAGTCCTCGATGGCGTGGTTGAAGGCGTCGTTGCGATCGCCGGCGACCATGTGGCCGGCCCCGTCGACGCGGGCGTAGCGGGCGTGGGGCACCAGCTCCTGGAGGTCGGCGGCGCCGTCCTCCTCCAGCAGGTCGCTTCGGGCGCCCCGCACCAGCAGGGTCGGGACCGTCAGCGCCCGGGCGGCATCGCGCAGGCGCTCCTCGTAGCCGAGGACGCGGGGCTCGTCGACAGGTGGTCTGTCGACACGGGGCTCGTCGACCGAGCCGTGGCCCGTCAGGAAGCGGGGGTCCCAGTGCCAGACCCAGCGGCCGTCGTCGCGCCGGCGGACGTTGCGGCGCAGGCCGTCGAGGTCCGTCGGGCGGGGCCGGTGCGGGTTGTAGGCGGCGACGGCGTCGGCCACCTCGTCGAGGCTGGCGAAGCCGTCGGGCCGGGCCAGCATGAAGTCGGTGATGCGGTCGACGCCCTTCTGCGAGATGCGCGGCGCCACGTCGACGAGGACCACGGCCCGAGCCGTCGGGGCGAGGCCCTCCCCCACCGCCACCAGCGAGGCGATGCCCCCGAGGGAGGCGCCGACGAACACCGGCCGACCGCCGAGGTGCTCGGCGACGCGGGCGGCGTCGGTGGCGAAGGCGTCGATCGAGTAGCTGCCGTCGGGGGCCCAGCTGCTCTCGCCGTGGCCCCGCATGTCCATGCTGGCCGTACGCCACCCGGACCGGGCCAGCACGCCGGCCGTGCCGCCCCACGCATGGCGGGTCTGGCCGCCGCCGTGGAGCAGGAGCACGGGCGGGCCGTCGGTGGGGCCCTGCACGTCGGCCACGATCGTCAGCCCCGGCGCCGTCTCCAGCTCGAGCCGCCCGATCGTCGTGCCGTGCTCGTCCACCATCGCCGGCGACGCTACCGACCACCCGGGCGAAGTCCGCAGCCCACCCGTCCCGTGGGGTCAGCCCGCCTGGGGGCCGCGCACGAGGCGGCCCGGACGGGCCCCGGTGTCGACGTCGCGCTCGCGGGTGATGGTGCCGGCGACCATCGTGGCGACGTAGCCCTCGGCGGCCTGGAGGATCCGGCTGGCGCCGGTGGGCAGGTCGTGGCGCAGCTCCGGCGTGCGGATGCGGAGCCGGTCCATGTCGATGACGTTGATGTCGGCGCGCCGCCCCTCCTGGACGAGGCCACGGTCGTTCAGCCCGTAGAGCGAGGCGTTGCCGTGCGACAGCTTCCGCACCAGCAGCTCGATGGGCAGCCGCTCGCCCCGGCTGCGATCGCGCCCCCAGTGGGTGAGGTGGAACGTCGAGGCCGAGCAGTCGGAGATCAGGTTCACGTGGGCGCCGGCGTCGGACAGCCCGGTGACGGTGTGCGGCTCGAGCAGCATCTCCCGGCACACGCCCAGCGAGCCGTCGACGAAGTTCGACCCCAGGATGGCGTAGAACGCCCGGCCCTCGTCCTCGAGGAGCAGGTCGTACATGTGCTCCTCGGGCGTCTTGCCCATGGCCATGGCCGTCGCCATCACCGACTGGTCGAGCGTGGGCTCGTAGTCCACCGGATCGGTGAGCGGGAACGTCAGCGGCAGGGCGACGGCGAAGAGGGCGGTGAGGTTGTCGGACAGGTCGGGGCTCGACGACGCCGCCAGGCCATCGCCGATGATGGCGGCCCTCACCTCGGGCCGGCGCATCTCCGCCACCCGATCGGCCAGGGGCATGGCGGCGATCTTCTCGTAGCTCGGACGGCCCCGGAACAGGTGGTAGGTGTCGAGGCTGGTCATGATCGTGACCGACCGCGGGATGATCTGGGGCCGGAGATCGGAGCCGGCCGCGTTGGCCTCGGCGGCGGCGTCGATCACCTGGCGCCAGTGGTCCGGGGCCTCGAACAGCTGGGCCACGGTGAAGGTGACGGGGCGGCCGCTGTGACGGGACACGTCGTCGAGGAGCGGGAGCTCCTCGAGCGGAGTGGCGCGCTCACCGCCCAGGCCCTCGAGCGTGCCGATGGTGCCGGCCACGATGGCCTCGAACACGCCGTGGCCCGCCCGCTTGAGGCCCTCGGCGAGGGCGAGCAGCTCCTGGCGGACGGCGAAGGTCCCCGGCACGGGCTCGCCCGACACCGAGCGGTGGCCGATCGTCCGGCTGGTGGACACGCCGAGGGCACCGGCCCGCAGGGCATCCTCGGTCAGACGGGTCATCTCGGCCAGGTCCTCGGCGGTGGCGTCCTCGTTGGCCGCGCCCCGGGCGCCCATCACGTAGAAGCGGAGGGCGCCGTGGGCGAGGTGGGCGCCGATGTCGAGGGCGTACTGCCGGGTGTCGAGCAGGTCGAGGTACTCGCCGAAGGTCTCCCACGCGCCCCACGGCATGCCGACGTGGAGGGCGGCGCCGGGGATGTCCTCGACGCCCTCCATGAGGTCGATGAGGGCGTCGACGTCGGCGGGCCGGACGGGGGCGAAGCCGACGCCGCAGTTGCCCATCACCAGCGAGGTGACGCCGTTGCTGGCCGACGGCTCGAAGGCGTCGTCCCACGTGGCCTGGCCGTCGTAGTGGGTGTGGACGTCGACCCAGCCCGGGGTGACCAGGCAGCCGTCGGCGTCGACCTCCTGGCGGGCGCGCTCGTCGACCTCGCCCACGGCGACGATGCGGCCGTCGCGCACGCCCACGTCGCCGGTGACGGGCGGCGCCCCGCTCCCGTCCACGATCGAACCGCCTCGGATCACCGTGTCGAGCATGGTCGGGCCTCCTGCGCCAGGTTGTGGAAACGCGCGTGACCATACTTGTCCGACGCCTGCCCTGCCCGGCCGCTCACCGGGCGGTACGGTCCCGCCGTCACCGCTCGCTCCGCAGGGGGATCGAATGGATCGCAGGACGTTCCTCATGCACGCCGGGCGCGCCGGTGGGTTCCTCGTCTTGGGCGGGGCGGCGCTGGCCGCCTGCTCCGATGACGACCCCGGGTCGTCCTCGGGATCGTCGGGGACCTCGGGGTCGTCAGGGTCGGGCTCGTCGACCACGGCGGCGCCGTCGACCACCAATGCCGAGGGCGTGCCCGCCGGGTCGATCCTCGACGGGGCGGCGGCGGACAGCGGCATCGACCACGTCGTCGTGGTGATGATGGAGAACCGCTCGTTCGACCACTGGCTGGGCTGGCTCGGCGGGGACGAGGCGTGGCTGGAGCAGGGGCGCAGCCGCTACGGGGGCGACTTCGGCGTGACGGCCAACCTCGAGCAGAGCTTCACCGACCCGGCCGGGCAGGACGTGGCGACGCAGCACCTGCTGGAGCTGCTCGCCGACGACAACCCGTGGCGCGGCTGCGGCCACCCCGACCCGGGCCACGGCTGGGATCACGGCCGGGCCCAGCGCGACCAGGGCTTCCTCGCCGACGGCAGCCGCAACGATCCCTTCGCCCTCGGCTACTACCTGGGCGACGACCTGCCCTTCAGCTCGCTCCTGGCCCGGCGGTTCACCGTATGCGACCACTCGTTCGCCTCGGTCCTCGGCCCGACCTACCCGAACCGGGAGTACCTGCACTCGGCCCAGTCCGGCGGGGAGAAGACCAACTACCTCCCGCTCGACGTCGGCGGCTTCACCTGGGAGACCATCTGGGACCGGCTCGAGGCCGCCGGGGTCGAGCACGGCTACTACTACACCGACCTGCCCACGACGCTGCTGTGGGGGACCCGGATGACGCCCTGGGCGTCCGAGGTCGACCAGTACTTCCAACGGTGCGAGGACGGCACGCTGCCGGCGGTGTCGTTCGTCGACCCCGGCTTCCTCGGCGGGTCGCGCACCGACAACCACCCGCACGGCGACGTCCGCGCCGGTGAGCGCTTCGTCCGCGACGCGTTCGCCGCCTTCGCCCGGTCGCCGCACTGGGAGAACGGGCTGTTCGTCCTCACCTACGACGAGTGGGGCGGGTTCTTCGACCACGTGGCGCCGCCGACGTTCCCCGACGACCGGGCCAGCACCGACGACGCCGAGAACTTCGGGCAGGCCGGCTTCCGCGTGCCGACCGTGCTGGCCTCGCCGTTCGCCCGCCCGGGCTCGGTCGACAGCCGGGTCTACGACCACACCTCCGTGCTCCGGTTCCTGGAGTGGCGGTTCCTCGGCGCCCCGCCCGAGGGCACGAGCGGCGATGGCTGGTGGCTCACGACCCGCGACCGCAACGCCCTCAACCTGGGCGCGTCGCTCGTCACCGAGGCGACGCCCGACCTGGACCTCGATCTCGACGTGGACATCGCCCCGGAGTCGCCGGCCTGCGCCGAGGACGTCGAGACCGAGGGCCTCTCGGCCGACATCGGCGATCCGCACGCCTTCGAGCTGGCCCTCGACCGGGGCTACTTCGACCGGGTGGGGTTCACGCCCAAGCCGACGCTGATGGCGCGCGACTGGGTGATCTGAGACCGCCCGGGGTCTGGTCTCACCCCGGGGGACGGACCATCAGGTGCACGGGGGACGGGCCGGCCCGGGACCGCCACACCGGCTCGCCCCGCACGCCGGCGGCGTGGGCCAGGCGGACGTCGGGGACCAGGAGGGCGAGGCCCCACCCGCCGAAGCGCTCGGCGGTGACCTGGCCCAGCCGGGCGTAGACGTCGCGCACGTCGCTCGACCCGCTGGCGAGGCGACCGCCCCACGGCGGGTTGGTGACGATCCAGCCGGCGCCGGCGCCCGCGGGCGGGACGAGGGCCGACACCGCGGCCAACCCGACATCGACCTGATCGGCCACCCCGGCCCGGACGGCGTTCTCGGTGGCGGCGGCCACGGCGCCGGCGTCGCGGTCGCGCGCCAGGATCGGGGCGAGGGGCGTCGCGGCGGCCGCCTCCCGGTCGGCGCGGACCGCAGCCTGGACCGAGGCCCAGGTCCCGGGGGCGAACGAGGGCCAGCCCTCGACGGCGAAGGGGCGATCGGCGCCGGGCGCGACGCCGGCGGCGCGCCGGGCGGCCTCGATGGGGATCGTGCCCGAGCCGGCGAACGGATCGACGAGCGGCTGGTCGGGCCGCCAGCCCACCGCGGCCAGGGCGGCCGCGGCCAGCGTCTCCCGAAGCGGCGCCTTGCCGGCCGGTCCCCGCCAGCCGCGGTGGTGGAGGGGGGCGCCGGAGCTGTCCACCCGGACCGAGATGCGGTCCCGGTCGATCCGGACGACGACCAGCTGGGGTGGCGGTGACGACGAGCGGTCGTCGTCAGGGTCGGTACCGGGCGCTCGGGCGGCCGGCGCCGGGCCGAGGTGGAGCAGTCGGCGGAGCCTCTCCTCGACCGCCCCGGTGTGCTGGAGCTTCGAGCGGTGGCTGGTGATGCGGAGCCGGATGGGCCGGCGGCGGTCGAGGAAGGGGTCGACGTCGACGGCGTCGATGCGCTCCTCGAGGGCGGCGAACGACCGGGCGGTGAGCTCGCCCGCATCGACCAGGATCCGCGTGGCGGTGGCCAACCGGACGTTGGCCTCGTAGAGCTGCCGGTCGGTGAGCCGGGCGGCGAGGGCGCCGGTGCCGGCCGGGCGGCTGCGGATGCCGAGCCCGTCGAGCTCGGTGGCGACCAGCCCCTCGAGGCCCGGGAGGCACACGACGACGGCGGCCAGGCGATCGGGAC
>DASYLG010000274.1:0-7044 GCA_036009685.1 Iamia sp.
TCGAGGTGCGTCGGGCCGACCACGGCGCCGATCGGGCCGATCCGCCCGGGTGCGAGCTCGTGGTTGAGCGCACCGATCTGGTCGAGGATCGCCTGCTCGACCGAGCATCCGGCACCGTCGACCGACGCTTGGACGGGTCGACCCTCGCGGTTCGATGATCGGGTGACGACGAGCAGGCAGCTTCCCGACTCGACCGCCCGCTCGACGAGGGAGCCCATGGCGCCGACGCCGAGGTAGGGATGCACGGTCAAGGCATCGGATCTCATCGGCGCATCGGCACCCAGGTACGCCTCCGCATAGGCCTGGTTCGTCGACCCGACGTCGCCGCGCTTGGCGTCGAGCACGACCAGCAGGCCGGCGCGGCGGGCCTCATCGATCAATCGATCGAGGGTCCGGATCCCCCGCCAGCCGTGCCGCTCGTAGAAGGCCGCCTGTGGCTTGACCAACCCGACGGTCTCGGCGGCGACGGGGAGGACGAGGTCGACGAACCGTTCGAGGCCGTCCGGCGTGTCGCCGAGCCCCCACTCGTCGAGGATGGCCCCCGACGGGTCGAGCCCCCAGGCCAGCGGTCCTCGTGCCTTCCTGACGAGGTCGAACCGCACCGAGAACGCATCAGCCACGGGGGCAGTCTCGCGCCCGACCCCTCGCGGACGCGCCGCTCCGACGTCCAGCCGGTCGTCAGCCCGCGAAGTAGCGGCGGGGGTTGTCCACCAGCATGGCGTCGATCTGCTCGTCGGTGACCCCGTGCTCGCGGAGGTAGGGCAGCACGTCGTCGTGGATGTGCAGGTAGTGCCACTGGGGCATGAACTGGAGCGCCGCCGGGTCGATCCAGTCGATGTAGCAGGACGCGTCGTGCGAGAGGACCATGCTCTCGGTGAGGCCTCGGCGGCACAGCTCGACCACCGTGTCGCACCGGGCCTCGAACGTGGTCTCGGCGTGGATCCCGAAGCGGTCCATCCCCAGCACGAAGCCGGCCTCGGCCAGCGCGCTCAGGTGGTCGACGTCCGCGCTGTCCCCGCTGTGGCCGAGCACGATCCTGCTCGGATCGACGCCCTCCTCGTCGCACATCACCCGTTTCACCTCCAGCCCGGTCTCGCTGCCCGGATGGGTGTGGACGGTGATCGGCGCCCCGGTGGCGAGCGAGGCCTTGGCCACGGCCCGCATGATCCGCTCGACGCCCTTGGTCAGACCCTTGGTGTCGATGGCGCACTTCAGGAAGGCGGCCTTCACGCCGGTGTCGGCGATGCCGTCGGTGATGTCCCTCACGAACATGTCGACCATCGGGTCGGGGATGTCGACGCCCAGCGCCTCGCCCAGGCCCGGCCCCCGGAGGTGGAAGAACCACGGGACGTCGGAGTACGTGTAGCAGCCGGTCGCCACGACGATGTTGAGGTCGGGCACCTGCTCGTTGATGCGGACGATGCGGGGGATGTAGCGCCCGAGCCCGATCACCGTGGGGTCGACGATCGTCGTCACGCCCTGGGCGGCCAGCGCGGTGAGCTTCTCGACGGCGTCGGCCACGCGGGTGTCCTCGTCGCCCCAGTCCTCGGGGAAGTTCTGCTGGACCTCGGGCGTGAGCACGAAGACGTGCTCGTGCATGTAGGTGCGACCCAGCGCGGTGGTGTCGACGGGGCCCCGGACGGTCTCGACGGTCGTCATGGCAACGTACGTTGCCACAGATTTCACTTGACCATGACTCCAAGTCATGTTTGAGTGTCAGTCAAATGAATGCCACCCGCCCCTACTCCATGACGAACCGATCGGCCCGGGCCGAGGCCACCCGCCGCCGCATCGCCGAGACCGCCGCCGCCCTCTTCCTCGAGCACGCCTACGCCGACGTCACCCTCGCCGGCATCGCCGAGGCCGCCGGCGTGTCCCACCAGACGGTCCTCAACCACTTCGAGTCCAAGGCCGGCGTGGTCGCCGGGGTCGCCGAGCTCATGGAGGTCCAGACGACCTCCGCCCGCTCCGATGGCGTCGAGCCCGGGGACGTCGCAGGGGCGGTCCACGCCCTCGTGGGCGACTACGAGCGCATCGGCGACGCCAACGCCCGCTGGGCCGCCGAGGGGCTGGACGAGATCGCCGACCTGCTCGACCGCGCCCGCGCCAGCCACCAGCGGTGGCTCGCCACCATGTTCGGCGCCGGCCTGCCCCCCAAGGGGGCCGCCCGCCGCCGGGCCATCAACGCCCTCCACGCCGCCACGGACGTCTACACGTGGAAGCTGCTGCGGCGGGACCTCCGCCTCACGCGGGGCGAGACCGAGAAGACCATCATCGCCCTCGTCGAGGGCGTCCTCCGAGGAGAGAACCCGTGACCACCGCAGCACCCGCCGCACCGACCACCCCTGGACCCATGGACACCCCGCCCGACCATCGCACCTACCTGTTCGCCCTCGTCGACGGGGGCGGCACCGTCCCGCCCGAGCTGGGCGCCGCCCGCCGTCTCGTCGAGCGGGGCCACACGGTGGTGGTCCTGGCCGAGGACTCGATGCGGGCCGACGTCGAGGCCACCGGCGCCCGCTACCGGGCGTGGGTCCGGGCCACCAACCGGGCCAGCCGTCTCCCCGCCGACGACCCCTACCAGGACTGGGAGTGCAAGACCCCGAACCAGCTCTTCGAGCGGATCCTCGACCGGCAGCTGGTCGGCCCGGCCCCCGCCTACGCCGCCGACCTCGACGACGCCCTGGCCGACGTCCATCCCGACCTGGTGGTGTGCTCGATGTTCGCCCTCGGGTCGATGCTGGCGGCCGAGGCCGCCGGTGTGCCCTTCGACGTGCTCATCCCCAACGCCTACGCCCTCCCCGCCCCCGGCATGCCGCCGTTCGGGGCCGGCCTGCGCCCGGCGCGCGGCCCGCTGGGCCGGCTGCGGGACCGGGTCGTCACCGCCGTCATCGACCGGGCGTGGCGCAAGGGGCTCCCCGGTCTCAACGCCCTGCGCCGCGAGCGGGGCCTCGACCCCGCCGACAGCGTCTTCGGCCAGACCGCCTCCGCCCGGCGTCACCTCGTCTTGACCTCGGCCGCCTTCGACTTCCCCGCCCAGCTGCCGGATCGTGCCCGCTACGTGGGCGCGGTGCTCGACGACCCGGCGTGGGCCGAGGGGGCGTGGACCCCGCCGCCCGGCGACGACCCGCTGGTGCTGGTGGCCCTGTCGTCCACCTTCCAGGACCAGGCGGCGACGCTGCAGCGGATCATCGACGGTCTCGGCCGGCTCCCGGTGCGCGTCCTCGTCACCACCGGCCCCGCCCTCGACCCGGCCACCCTGGTCGCCCCGGCCAACGTCAGCATCGTGGCCGCCGCCCCCCACTCCGCGGTGCTGGCCCAGGCCGCGGCCGTCGTGACCCACGGCGGGCACGGCACCGTCGTCCGGGCCCTCGCCGCCGGGGTGCCGCTGCTGGTCCTCCCGCACGGCCGGGACCAGGCCGACAACGCCGTCCGGGTCACCACCCGGGGCGCCGGCCTGAAGCTCGGGCGCAAGGCCAAGCCGGCCGCCGTGGCCCAGGCCGTCCAGCGCTTGCTCGACGACCCGTCGTTCCGGGCCGGCAGCGAGGCGCTCGGCGCCACCATCCGACGCGACGCCGCCGCCGGGACCCTCGTCGCCGAGCTCGAGTCCGTCCCCGCCCGGATCTGACCCCTCTCAGCCGAACTGGCGATCAGATCAGGCGGGAAGCCGCCGGATCTGATCGCCGGTTGCCGTGGAGGGCTCGTTGGTTGCCGGGCCGGCCCAGCCCACGAAGTCACGGGTGCGGCGCTCGGACATCCGTTGCAGGGTGCGGTACTGGTCGACCACGCGGGCGTAGTCGATCCCCCGCACCGGTCCCCCGCCGGTCGCCTCGATGGCCTCGGCGCTCCACACCCGGTCGTCGCCGGGCCGCACCATGAGCCCCTCGGCGAGGCAGTCGTCGTAGAGCGGGGTGCCCGGCAGGGGGTTGAAGATGTTGGGGTTGAGGATCGCCCGGCCGTCGACGTCGTGGTCGACGATGCGCGCCACGAAGGCCTCGGTGAGGGCACGGTCCTCGTCGGTCTCGCCCGGCAGGCCGATCAGCAGGTTGACGCCGAGCCGCGCCCCGGTGTCGAGGGCGCGGCGGGCGGCGTCCCACGCCGCCGCCGCCGTGTGGCCCTTCTTGAGACGCCCGAGCATGCGGTCCGAGCCCGACTCGAACCCGAACCAGACGCTCACGTCGTCGAGGGTGGCCACCTCGGCGGCGATGCCGGCGCCGAACTTGTTGACGTGGGCGTTGAGCTGGAGCGACACGCCGCCCCGGGCCGCCAGGTGCCGGATCACGGCCGTCAGGGCCTCCTGGTGGAGGGTGGCGATGGAGTCGAGCAGGACCACGTAGGTGGCGTCCCAGCGCTCGAGGTAGGTGGCCAGCTCGGCCACCACCGCCTCGGGCCGGCGCCGGCCGTAGGCGCTGGGGAGGGCGTAGGTGCCGGCGTCGCGGGCCAGCTCGCAGAACTGGCAGTTCATGGGGCAGCCCCGGCCGATCTGGAGCGCCACCGCCGGGATGCGGTCGGGGGCCCCGTACACCGGGGCGTAGACCGCGAACCGGTCGATCGGGGCCAGGGCGTCGAGGTCGCCCCAGGGCCGGCCGTCGAGCCGGGGCGGCAGGGGCTCGTCCCGGCTGAGACGGCCGCACAGGTCGAGCAGGGCGCCCTCGCCGTCGCCGGTGACGACGCAGTCGTAGGTCCCCGCGGCCACCAGGTCGTCGGCCCGGACGGTGGCGTGGACGCCGCCGGCCACGGTGCGGAGCCCGGCGGTGTGCAGGCACCCGGCGAGCCGGTCGGCCTCGGCGCTGGCGGTCGACAGGTAGCTCAGCCCGACGAGATCGGGGGCGAAGGCGACGATCTCGGCGACGGGGTCGGCCATCAGCCGGTCGTCGAACACGTCGGCCGTGACGCCGTGACGACGCAGGAGGGTGGCCAGGACCTGGACGCCCATGGGCGGGTTCATCACCGGCAGCGGGTCGCCCGGGATCTCCTCGTCACCGACGTAGAGCAGCGCCACCCGCCCCTGGGGCCAGTGGAGCGGGCGGTGGCCGGTGCGCAGCTCGACCCCGACGTCCATCGGCTCGATGCTACGGCCGCTCGGCCGAAGCCGAGCCGACCGGCCGCCGGGTGCGTAGCCTCGCGACAGCCGCCGACAGGAAGGTGAGGGGTGTGGACCGAGACCCACTGCGGGCTCCGCGGGGCGCCCCTGCCGATGTCCCGTCCGTATGGGCCGAGCTCCTGGCCGCCGCGCCCGGCCCCATGGGGGTCGCCGTGGGCGGCCGCTGGCGCGCCGTCAACGACCATCTCGCCGACCTGCTCGGGCAGACCGACGGCGGCCCGGTGGGCGACCACCTGGCCGCGACCCTCGGCGCCCCGCTGGCCGATGTCGTCGCCCGCACCGAGGCGGCGCCGGGCGGCCGGGTCCAGGGCGAGGGTCAGCTCCCCCGGGCCGGCGAGGACGGATGGGCGATCGTGGCCGCCCGCACGCTCGGACCCGACGGCGTCCTCGTGCAGGTCACCGACGCCACCGCCGGCTACCGCGAGCGCACCGCGCTGGGCCGCTCCGAGCGCTGGCTGAGCACCCTCCTCGGGAGCGTCGGCGACGCCATCTCGGTCATCGACCGCGACGGCGAGCTGCTCTTCACCACCGGGGCCGAGGCCCGCTTCCTGGGCTACACCACCGACCGCTGGCGGGCCGTCGACGTCCGCTCGATCGTCCACCCCGACGACCAGGCGACGGTCGCGACGGCCTTCGCCCACTGCCTGGCCCACCCCCGGGTCGAGGTGCCGGCCGAGGCGCGGGTCCGGTCGTCGTCCGGCGAGTGGCTCGACGTGGCCGCCACCGCGGTCAACCTCCTCGACGACCCGGAGGTCCGGGGCATCGTCGTCACCACCAGCGACATCACCGCCCTGCGGCGGGCCCAGCGCCTCGCCTCCAGCCAGGCCGCCGTGCTCGAGCTGGTCGCCCGGGGCGCCCCGCTGAGCGACGTGTTCACCCGCTGCGTCGAGCTGGTCGAGGAGAACGGGCTGGGCGGCCGCTCGTCGATCTACCTGCTCGACGACGACCGGCTCGAGATGTGGGCCGGCCGGGCCCCGGACCCCCTCAACGACTACATGCGGGATCCACCCCACGACCCGCCGCGCAGCCTCT
This sequence comes from Iamia sp., assembly GCA_036009685.1. Lineage (GTDB taxonomy): Bacteria > Actinomycetota > Acidimicrobiia > Acidimicrobiales > Iamiaceae > Iamia. Next base: position 6,137 of record DASYLG010000274.1, read on the forward strand.
GCGACTCCGTCTTCGCCACGGGTCGCGCTGCGTACCTGCCCGACCTCGGTGCCGCCGGGCCGGAGTGGGCGGGGCTGAAGGGCGTCGCCTCCGAGGTCGGCGTGGCCGCGGGGTGGTCGCAGCCCATCCTCGCCATCGGGTCGGGGGCCGTCCTCGGCACCTTGTCGACCGTCTACGACGAGCCCCACACCCCGGACCTCCACGAGCAGAGGGTGGGCGAGGCGGCGTGCAGCCTGGTGGCCATCGCCATCGAGCGGGTCGAGGTCGAGTCCCGGCTGGCCCACCAGGCGCTCCACGACGGCCTGACCGGCCTCCCCAACCGCAGCCTCCTCGTCGACCGGCTCGACCACGCCCTCGCCCGCCAGAGCGCGCCGACCGCCGATCAGCTCGCCGTCCTCTTCTGCGACCTCGACCGCTTCAAGGTCGTCAACGACAGCCTGGGCCACGGCGTCGGCGACCAGGTGCTGGTGGCCGTGGCCGACCGGCTCCGCGCCACCATCGCGCCCGGCAACACGGTGGCCCGCTTCGGCGGCGACGAGTTCGTCGTGCTCCTCGACGATCCCGACGAGCACCAGGACCCGACCGACGTCGCCGCCCAGATCAGCGCCGCCCTGGCCGAGCCGTTCGTGGTCGCCTCGGGCCAGGAGGTGCACCTGACGGCCAGCATCGGCCTGGCCGTCGCCGCCGACCACCGCAGCGGCGACTCGTGGCTGCGCGACGCCGACGCCGCCATGTACCGGGCCAAGGCCACCGGCCGGAACCGGCTGGTGCTCTTCGACGCCGACCTGCGCGACGCCGCCGTGGTCCGCCTGCAGGTCGAGAACGACCTCCGCCGGGCCGTCGAGCGCGACGAGCTGGTCGTCCACTACCAGCCCATCATCGACCTGGAGAGGGGACGGGTCGTCGGC
>DASYLG010000275.1:0-3838 GCA_036009685.1 Iamia sp.
GGCGACGACCCGCTCGGCGTCGTCGCTCGCCGGGACCTGGCCGCCGCCGGGGTCGAGCTGGTCGGGCCCGTGCTCGACGACGTCGCCACCGGCACCTGCGTCGTCATCGTCGGACCCGACGGCGAGCGGACCATGCTCCCGGACCGGGGGGCCAACGACGCCCTGCCGGCCGCCGCCGTGGCCCCGGCCCTCGACTCCGGGGTCTCCTGGGTCCACGTCTCCGGCTACGCCCTGCTCCACGCCGGCTCCCGCGCCGCCGGCGTGGCCGCCCTGGGCGGAGCACGCCAGCGGGGCCTCCCGACGTCGCTCGACGCCGCCAGCTCGGGCCCGCTGCGCGACCTCGGCGCCGCCGTCGCCCGGGACCTCGTGGCCGGCGTCGACCTGCTGTTCGCCAACGCCGACGAGGTCGACGCCCTGGGCGGGCTCGAGTCCGCCCTCGCCGGCGTGGGCGCCGTCGTCCTCAAGGAGGGCGCCGCCGGGGCGACCTGGACCGACGGCGCCACGACGGTCTCGGTCCCCGCCGGGCCGGCCGAGGTCGTCGACACCACCGGGGCCGGTGACGCCCTCGCCGCCGGCTACCTCGCCGCCACCGTCGCCGGCGCCAGTCCCGCCGACGCCCTCGTCTCCGGCGTCGCCCTGGCCGCCCGGGCCGTCATCCGCCTCGGCGCCCGCCCCCCACTGCCCTGAGCCCCCCGGACCTTGTGCGACTGTCGCCGCAGTACGGCGACACTCGCACAGAGTTCGCATCGTCGGCGCCCGGCGGGCCAACCTCGGGCGGTGGGAGACCTGGCCGCGGTGATCTTCGACTTCGACGGGACGCTGGCCGACACCGAGTGGCCCATCTACGAGCGGGCCCGGGTGGCGGCCGAGGGGCTCGGCGCCGACCTGACCCCCGAGCTGTGGGCCACCCACGCCGTGGGCGTGTCGCACGGCGAGAGCTACTGGGAGGCGCTGGCCGCGGCCATGGGCGCCGGCTTCGACGAGGCCACGTTCGACGCGGCCCGAGAGGCCGTCACCGAGGTGCCCACGTCCCGGGACTCGGCGACCATCACCCCCGGCGCCGCCGAGCTGGTCCACGCCCTGCACGCCGAGGGCGTCCGGCTGGCGGTGGCCTCGGGCTCGCACCGGGAGTGGCTCGAGCACCACCTCGCACGGTTCGGGCTCACCGACCGCTTCGTGCACCTCGTCGGGATCGACCACCCCGGCGTGCGGGCCGGCAAGCCCGCCCCCGACCTCTACGACGCCGCCGTGGCCGAGCTGGGCGTCGACCCGGCCGCCACCGTCGCCGTCGAGGACACCCGCCGGGGCATCGAGTCGGCCCAGGCCGCCCGGCTGGCCGCCGTCGTCGCCGTGCCGACCCGGCTCACCGCCCACCAGGACCTCTCGGGCGCCGACCTGGTCGTCGCCTCGCTCGCCGAGCTCACGCCCGAGGGATTGGCCGCCCTCGTCTGATGGCGCGTGCCGCCCCTGTGGCGCGAGTGCGTACGGTGGCGCGTTCGTGACCTCGGTGATCGATGTGCGCGACCTGCGCAAGGCCTACGGCGACCAGGTCGCCGTCGACGGCGTCACCTTCGCCGTCGAGGCCGGCGAGCGGTTCGGGATCCTCGGCCCCAACGGCGCCGGCAAGACCACCACGCTGGAGGTCATCGAGGGCCTGCGCCCGGCCGACAGCGGTGAGGTCACCCTGCTCGGCGCGCCCCCGTGGCCCCGCCGGGCCGACCTCCTGCGCCGGGTCGGCGTCCAGCTCCAGGCCTCCGCCTTCTTCGAGAAGCTCACCGCCGGCGAACAGGTCCGCACCTTCGCCGACCTCTACGGCGCGCCCCGCGACCGGGCGGCCGAGCTCCTCGACGAGGTCGGCCTGGCCGATCGCGACGGGACCCGCACCGAGGACCTGTCCGGCGGGCAGAAGCAGCGCCTGTCGCTCGCCTGCGCCCTGGTGCACGACCCCGAGGTCGTCTTCCTCGACGAGCCGACGGCCTCGCTCGACCCGCAGGCCCGGCGCAACCTGTGGGACCTCCTGGGCCGGCTCAACGCCAGCGGTCGGACCGTCGTCCTCACCACCCACCACATGGACGAGGCCGAGGAGCTGTGCGACCGGGTGGCGATCATGGACCACGGCCGGGTGCTCGCCCTCGACACCCCGGCCGCCCTGGTCCGCGGGCTGGGCGCGCCGGTGCGGGTCACCGTGCTGGCCAGCGCCCTCCCGGTGGCCGAGGCGGAGGCCATCGCCGGAGCCGACGGCGTCGAGGTCGACCGCGACTCGCTCACCCTCACGACCACCCGGCCCGAGTCGGTGCTGGCCGAGCTGGCCCGGCGCGGCGCCCTGGAGGGGCTCCAGGTGCGCGGCGCCACGCTCGAGGACGTCTTCCTCGACCTCACCGGACGGGAGTACCGCCCATGAGCGGCGTCCGGCCCCTGGCCCTGGCCATGTGGAAGGGCTTCATCCGCGATCGGGGGACGCTCTTCTTCACGATCCTGTTCCCGTTGATGTTCCTGTTCCTCCTCGGCAGCATCTTCTCCGACCCCGCCCAGCCCCGGTCCGAGCTCGACGTCATCGGTCGCGCCGACCTCATCGACGAGCTGCCCGCCGGTGCCCGGGCCGCGTTCGACGATGCCTTCGACGTGACCCGCACCGACGACCGGGACGAGGCGATCCGCCGGGTCCGCGAGGGCGATGCCGACGCCGCCCTGGAGCAGGACGGCGACCGCTTGGTCCTCCACTTCTCGCGGGCCGATCCCACCGAGGCGGCCGTGGTCCAGGGGACGCTCGGCGGCTTCGTCGATGCCGCCAACGTCGCCGTCGCCGGGGTCCAGCCCCGCTACGCCCTCGACGCCCGCCCGGTCGAGGACTCCTCGCTCCAGGGCATCCAGTTCGTCGCGCCCGGTCTCGTGGGGTGGGCCGTTGCCACCAGCGCCACCTTCGGTGCCGCCCTCACCCTGGTCACCTGGCGGCAGAGCGAGCTCCTCCGCCGGATCCGGATGACACCGGTCTCCACGGCCTCGGTGGTGTCGGCGCGGGTGATGGTCACGATGATCGTGGCCCTCGCCCAGCTGACGATCTTCATGGGGCTGGCGGTGATCGTCTTCGACCTGCAGCTCACCGGCTCGTGGTACATGGCCGTTCCCCTGGTGATGGCGGGCACGCTCACCTTCATGGCGATCGGGCTGCTCTGCGGCTCGATCGCCCGCACGAGCGAGGGCGCCTCGGGCCTGGCCAACCTGATCGTCCTCCCGATGGCGTTCCTCTCGGGGTCGTTCATCCCGCTCCAGATCGGCCCCGACTGGCTGCGGACGGTGTCCCACGTCTTCCCCCTGCGCTACCTGAACGAGGGGATGCTCGACGTCATGGTGCGGGGCCGGGGACCCGAGGCCGCGCTGGCGCCCATCGCCGTGCTGGTGGGCGCGGCGGCCGTCATCACCGCCATCGCCACCCGCTGGTTCCGCTGGGACAAGGCCTGACGGACCGACGAGTCGAGCGGACGGCGGACGTCTACCTCGTCGCGTGCCGCCACCCGGGGGTGCCGAAGGAGACGACGATGCCCATCGTGGTGCGCTACCAGACCAAGCCCGACCGAGCCGACGAGAACCAGGCCCTCGTCGAGGCGGTGTTCGCCGAGCTCGAGGTGCGTCGGCCCGAGGGCTTCACGTACCAGTCGCTCCGCCTCGAGGACGGGGTGAGCTTCCTGCACGTCGTGATCGAGCACGACGACGTCGCCGAGCCCGACTCGCTCCAGGACGTCCCCGCCTTCCAGGCCTTCCTCGACGGCATCGCCGATCGCTGCGCGGTGGCGCCGGTCGCCACGGGCGCCGCCCTCGTCGGGGCCTACCGGTAGCGGCC
>DASYLG010000276.1:0-3559 GCA_036009685.1 Iamia sp.
TCGCGCCGTGAGCAGGAGCTGGTCGTCGGCGACGCAGCGCTGCGTCCGGCTGAGCCCGCTCACCGGCGGATGGCCGACGCACGTGGGGTGGCGGCCGTCGGGGTCGTGGGCGACGGTGAGCGTGGCCTCCATCCCGTTGACGTCGCGCTCGCGCGTCAGGGCCGCTCGCGCCTCGACCACGGTGAGACCCGCGCCGCTGATGTCGGTGGGGCCGTTCGGTCCGACCCGGAAGGTGAGGGTCTCGGCGACCTCGGCGACGAGCGCATCGGGGAGGATGCCGTCGACGCCGGCCAGGGGGAGCGACGCCGTCCACCCGTCGATCTCGACGAACAGGCTCCGGCCGCTCCCCCACGTGCCGATGTAGGCCCGCTCGGAGATCCGCTCCTCGACCGTCGGGTCGTCGGCGTAGGCGCCGAGCGACACGGTCAGGGGGCCGCCCTCCACCTGCGGGAGGTCGACGTCCACCTCGGCGAACCGTGCCGTCCAGCGCTCGGGGCCGGGGATCGACAGCACCGCCTCGGTCCCGTCGGCGAGGGTGAGCGGGGTGGCGATGGCCGGGTGGCCCGCGGCCGGGGCGGTCGTCGTGGTCCGGTCGAACAGCGTGTCCGGCGTGGTGGCCCGGACCTCGTCGGAGGGTCCGTCGTCGGCGTTCACGACCAGCACCCCGGCCCCGACGCCGGCCACCACGAGCCCCGCCGCGACCAGCCAGCCGACCCGCCCCGAGCGCGTCGGACGCGCCCCGGGCGGCGCCGGCGCCAGGGGGTGATCGTCCCTCATCAGCTCGTCGACCAGCGGCTCGCACGCCTCGGCGGTGCGGCGGAGGCGGGCCTCGACCTCGGCGGTGGTGGGCATCAGCGGTCCTCCTCGTCGGAGAGCGCCGTGGCCAGGGCGGCGAGGGCGCGGGTGTGGTGGGTGCGGGCGGTGGGCTCGGCGATGCCCAGCACCCGGGCGGCGCCGGCCACGGACTCACCGGCGAAGTACACGAGCACGACCACCTGGGCCTGGCGGGTGGGCAGGTCCCGCACGACCTCGAGGACCTCGACCGAGGCGTCGTCGAGGGCGCCTCGGGCGGGGGATCGAGCCGGCGGACCCGCCGGCGGACCCGGCTGCGGTGGTCGGTGATGGCCAGGTTGAGGGCGACGCGGCGCAGCCAGAGGTCGGGCCGGTCGTAGCCCCCGACCCGGTGCCACTCGCGCTGGGCCCGGGCGAAGGCCTCGGCCACCACGTCCTCGGCCGCGGCCCGGTCGCCGCCCGTCAGCGGGACGACCGTCCGCAGCAGGTCGCGCTGGCACTCCCGGAAGACCAGGTCGAGATCCGCCGTGGGCGGCGCAGGGGGGCGGCTCAGCTCGACCATCTCCCCCTCACACGCCCCCGCCCGCCGGAACCGTGACGCGGCGGGTCAGGTCTGCTGCTCGCTCCACCAGGCGTCGAGCCGACGCCCCGCCTCGTCCTCACCCAGGGGGCCCTCCTCGAGGCGCAGCTCGAGCAGGAAGGCGAGGGCCTGGCCCACCACCCGGCCCGGGGGCACGCCGAGACGGGCCATGACGGCCTGGCCGTCGAGATCGGGGCGGATGCTCTCGAGCTCCTCGGCGGCCCGCAGGGCGGCGATGCGCTCCTCCAGCTCGTCCATGCGGGCGGCGAGGGTGCGGGCCTTGCGCTGGTTGCGGGTGGTGCAGTCGCACCGGGTGAGCTCGATCAGCTGGTCGAGCAGAGGGCCGGCATCGCGCACGAAGCGGCGGACGGCCGCGTCGGTCCACCCCAGCCGGTAGGTGTGGAACCGGAGGTGGAGGAAGACCAGCTGGGTGACGGCCTCGACATCGTCCTTGGCGTACTTGAGGACCTGCATGCGCTCGCGGGTCATGCGGGCGCCGACCACCTCGTGGTGGTGGAAGCTGACCCCGTTGCCCTTGTCGAACGAACGGGTCTTGGGCTTGCCCACGTCGTGGAAGAGGGCGGCCAGGCGGGTGATGCGGTTGGGGCGGCCATCGGAGTCGACGGGGCGGACGTTGCCGACCACGGCGATGGTGTGGGCCAGCACGTCCTTGTGGCGGTGGATCGGGTCCATCTCCAGCCGCATGGCGGGCAGCTCGGGCAGGAACTGCTCGGCCAGGCCGGTGTCGTCCAGGAACCAGAGCCCGGCGGCGGGGTCGTCGACGACGATCAGCTTGTCGAGCTCGTCGCGGATCCGCTCGGCCGACACGATCTCCAGGCGCGTCGCCATGGCCTTCACCGCGGCCACCAGCTCGTCGGTGGGGGTGAGGCCGTAGCCGGCGATGAAGCGGGCGGCCCGCATCATCCGGAGCGGGTCGTCGGAGAAGGAGACCTCGGGCGCCAAGGGGGTGCGCAGGACCTTGGCAAGCAGGTCGGCGAGCCCCTCGTGGGGGTCGACGAGCCGGGGCTCGGTCAACCCGACCTCGAGGGCCATGGCGTTGACGGTGAAGTCGCGCCGGGCCAGGTCGTCGGTGATCGAGTCGGAGTAGACGACCTGGGGCTTGCGGCTGTCGGTCGTGTACGCCTCGGCGCGGTGCGTGGTGATCTCGTAGGGGCGCCCGGCGATCCGGCACCCGATGGTGCCGAAGCGGGCGCCCTGCTCCCAGGTGGCGTCGGCCAGGGGGGCGACGATGGCGCGGATCTGGTCGGGGAGGGCGTCGGTGGTGAGGTCGATGTCGCCGACACCGGGCCGCTCGCGCCCGAGGAAGTGATCCCGCACCACGCCACCGACCAGGTACAGCCGGTGGCCGGCACCGGAGAAGGCGTCGGCCAGCGGCCGCACCTCCTCGAGGGTCGCCTGGAAGCGGTCGAGGATCACCCGTCCACGGTACCTGCGCGGCCTTCGAGGACCGGAGCCCGATCGGCGTCGGCGTCTATTGACAGATGTTCCTGTCCATTGGAGGATGCATCCCGTGCCCGCCCCCACCGTCGCCCTGCTGGAGGACCCCGACCGGGTGCGCCTAGCGCTCTCGCCCCTGCGCCGCCAGCTGCTCGAGCGGCTGCGCCGGCCGGCATCGGCCAGCCAGGTGGCGGCCGAGATGGATCTCCCCCGCCAGCGGGTGGGGCACCACGTGCGGGCCCTCGAGGCCGCCGGGCTGCTCGAGCTGGTCGAGGAGCGCCCCCGCCGGGGCTGCACCGAGCGCATCCTGCGGTCCCGGGCCGACGCCTTCGTCGTGGACCCGTCGGTCATCGGCTCCGGCCCCACGTCCGACGACCGCCACGCCGCCGAGCACCTGATGACCGCCGCCACCGGCCTCGTCCGCGACGTGAGCCGGATGCAGGCGGCCGCGACCGCCGAGGGCACCCGGCTCCTGACCTTCACGGTCGAGGCCGAGGTCGCCTTCACCACCCCGGCCGACGTGCTGCGCTTCACCGACCGGCTGGCCGCCGCCGTCGCCTCCGTCGTGGCCGAGGTGCACGACCCCGACGGCCGCCCCTACCGCCTCGTCGTCGGCGGCCACCCCTCCCCCCACCGCCCCCTCGAGGAGACCCCGTGAGCCCGGAGCCCTTCCTGTCCGTCACCGTCGGGGCCCGCGCCGACGAGGTCTGGCGCGCCCTGCGCGACCCC
>DASYLG010000277.1:0-2897 GCA_036009685.1 Iamia sp.
GGTCGAGCTGCACTGCCACGTCGAGGGGACCCTGCGCCCGGGGACCGTGGCCGACCTGGCCGCCAAGCACGGCATCGATCTGCCCACCGACGACATCGACACGATCTACGACTACGACACGATCTACGAGTTCCTGGAGACGTTCCGGTTCGTGAACTCGACGGTGATCGACCGCGAGGACTTCGCCCGGGTCGCCTTCGAGACGCTGGAGGACGGCGTCCGCGCCGGGAACCTGAAGTACCGGGAGATGTTCTTCAACCCGACGCTGCACATCACCCGGGGCGTGCCGCTGGCGACGGTGGTCGACGGGTTCGTCGACGGGATGCGGCGGGCCGAGGAGGAGCTCGGGGTGGGCTGCCGGCTGATCGCCGACGTGTACCGCCAGGACACGGCCGAGGACACCATGGCCTGGTTGGAGGAGCTGATCGCCCTCGACCGGCCCGAGGTCATCGGGCTGGGCATGGATGCGGCCGAGGCGCCCGACCCGCCCGAGAAGTTCACGGCCGTCTACCAGCGGGCGGGCGAGGCCGGCCTGCGCCGCACCAGCCACGCCTGCGAGGACGGGCCGCCGGTCAACATCACGACGTGTCTGGACGACCTGGGCTGCGAGCGGCTCGACCACGGCTACCACATCCTCGACGACCCCGAGGTGGTGGCGCGCTGCCGCGACGCCGGTGTCGTGTTCACCGTGTGCCCCACCTCCACCGCCCGGGTCTACGGCTGGCCCGACCTCACCACCCACCCGATCAACGGGATGATCGAGGCCGGTCTCAAGGTGATGCTCAACTCCGACGATCCGACCATGTTCCACACCGACATCGGGAAGGAGTACGTCGACTTCTGCGGCCAGAACGGCCACTCGGTGGCCCTCGTCCGCCAGCTGGTGCTCAACGGCGTCGACGGGACCTGGCTCACCGACGACGAGAAGGCGGCCATGCGGGCGAGCTTCACCGAGGAGCTCGACGTCCTCGAGGCCGAGCTCGACCCCCTCCCGTGACCACCGTCGAGACGCCGGCCACCCGCACGGTCGGCCGGGCGCCGCTCGGGAACACCGATCCGGCCCTGCGGCGGGCCTGGCACCCGGTCCTACGGGTGGCCGAGCTGGATGGCACTGCCATGCATGGCGGTGCTATGGCCGTGCGGCTCCTCGGCGAGGACTGGGTCGTGGTCCGTCTCGACGGCGAGGTCAGCGTGCTGGCCGACCGGTGCCCGCACCGGTTGGCGCCGCTCTCGCTCGGGACGGTCGACCGGACGGGCGTGACCGAGTTCCTCCGCTGCGGCTACCACGGCTGGTGCTTCACCGGGGCGGGGGAGTGCACCTCCATCCCGGCCCTGGGCCCGGACGCCCGGCGTCCGCCCCGGTCGCACGCCACCGCCCCGGCGGCGATCGCCACCCACCTGGGCCTGGTGTGGATCGCACCCGAGCCGCCGCTGGCACCGTTGCCTGCCGACCCGCTGGCCGGCGACGACCGGGCGCGCTTCGCCACCGGCGACCTGCCCACCACCACGACACGGGCCGGGGCCGGGCTGCTGATCGACAACTTCCTCGACCTGGCCCACTTCCCGTTCGTCCACACGGCGACGATCGGGGCCGAGGAGGAACCGCTCGTCGGGCCATCGGCCATCGAGCGCGACGGGTTCACGATAACCGTCCGGTCCTCGCACCGCTTCCCGAACCGCGAGGATCCCGAGGTGCTCGTCGGACGCCGACCCCTCCTCCAGACCCGCCACGTCACCTACCGCTACACGGCGCCGTTCTCGGCGACCCTGCGGATCGACTACGAGGAGGCGGGCGGCAGCAACGTCATCACCTTCTTCGTCCAGCCGGTCGACGACGAGACGTGCACGGTGCACACCTCGATCGCCCGCGACGACATCGACCACGACCCCGAGCGCCTCGCCGCCGCCCTGGCCTTCGAGGAGGGTGTGGTGGCCGAGGACCTGGCGCTCCAGCGGCGGTTCGGCGACCTGACCCTGCCCCTCGACCTGACCACCGAGGTCCACACCCGGGCCGACCGGGCCACCGTCGAGCTGCGCCGGATCCTGGCCGACCTGGTGACGGCATGACGCGTCGTCTCGTCATCGACAACGACGGCGGGGTCGACGACTGCACGGGGATCTGGTGGGCGCTGACCGACCCCGACGTCGAGGTCGTGGCCCTCGTCGCCACGTGGGGCAACACCGAACGGGATGCGGCGGCGACCAACCTCTGCCGGATCCTCCACGCCGCCGACCGGGCCGACATCCCCGTGGCCCTCGGCGCCACCGACCCGTCGGGACCGTCGCCGCTGGCGGGCCGGGCCACCCACGTCCACGGCTCCGACGGCCTGGGCGGGTACGCCGACCGCTGGCCCACCGGCGACGTGGTCCCCACCGACGAACCGGTGGCCGACCTGCTGGCCCGGTTGGTGGCGGCCGACCCAGGGGGCATCGACCTGGTGACCACCGGCCCGCTCACCACGCTGGCCGGGGCTCTGGCCGAGCGGCCGTCGCTCGCCGAGGGGTTCCGCTCGTTCACGGTGATGGGCGGGTCGGTGCTGGCCGGCGGCAACGCCCTCCCGGCGGCCGAGGCCAACATCGCCCACGACCCGCTCGCCGCGGCCGCCGTGATCGGCACGCCCTGGGGCACGGTCGAGCCGCCCCTGCTCGTCGGGCTCGACGTCACCATGGCCGCCCTGCTGGAGGCCGACGTCGAACTGGCCGCGGCCCACGCCTCCGACTCGGTCGTGGCCCGGTTCCTGGCCGATCCCATGGACGTCTACCTGGCCTTCTACGACTCGGTGCGCCAGACCCCGCCCGGCCGGTTCCCGTGCCACGACCTGCTGGCCGTGATGGCCGCCGCCGAGCAGCCCGTGATCACCGGCGTCGAGACGTGGCCGCTGGCCGTCGACACCGGC
>DASYLG010000278.1:0-2515 GCA_036009685.1 Iamia sp.
TGCACCACGACCTGGAGGACACCGCCACCGAGAGGATCGGCACCGAGCTGGTCGGCACGTCGGTGTCGTCGACCTTCCCTGTGGACGACCAGGCCGAGCTGGCCGAGACCCTGGTGGGGGAGCTCGACTACGTCGAGTACATCAACGTCCGCCAACGGGGCTACACCGTCGTCGACCTCAGCGTCGACGCCATGCGCTACGAGTACAAGGTCGTCGCCGACCCCACCGTCCCGGACTCGGCCGTGTCGACCGCCCACACCGGCCAGGTGCCGGCCCGCGTGGCCCCCGTCGACCCGCCGCCTCCCACCGTTCCGCCGATCGCCCCTCCCGCCGTCCCCGTCGACGCCCCCGCCAGCTTCACCGGCTGATAGACCGCGTCGGTTCTGATCTCCGGGCGTCGCGCCGGTGCGACCGTGGGAGATCAGAACGGCTGCGGCGCCGTTCTGATCTCCAGACGTCGCGCCCGTGCGACGCCGGTTGATCAGGACCGAGGTGCGGTCGGGCCGCCGGGCGGCGGCCGGCAGACTGGCGGGCATGACGACGGTCGAGCCCGCCCCCGCCCTGCCCCGCTGGGACCTCAGCCCCTACTTCACCGGTCTCGACGACCGGGCCCTGCTCGGGGCGCTCGAGGGGGTGGGATCCGACGTCGGCCGGCTCCGGGCGCTGTGCGACGACCGCGACGTGCGGAGCGGCCCGGCCCGCGCCGTCACCCCCGAGGACGGCGAGACCCTCGAGCTGGTGCTGACCGCCGTGAACGAGCTGCTGGAGCGGTCGCGGGTCGTCGGCGCCTACCTCCACGCCCACACCACCACCGACGCTCGCGACGCCGAGGCGGCCCGGCTGTCGGTGCAGCTCCAGTCCACCACCGCGTCGCTCGGTCCCCTCCTCAAGCGGGTCGAGGGCTGGATCGCCCGGCTGGGCGCCACGGACCTGGCCGCCACCGGCCCCGTGGCCCAGGACCACGCCTTCTTCCTCGAGCGGTCGGCGCGACTGGCCGCCCACCAGATGTCGGAGGCCGAGGAGGACCTGGCCGCCGAGCTGGGGCTCACCGGCGGGCGCTCGTGGAACCGGCTGCACGGCGAGATGACGGCCACGCTCGCCGCCACCGTCGACCTGCCCGACGAGGGCCCGACGTCCATGCCCGTGACCGAGACGCGGGGCCTGGCCGCCCACCCCGACGCCGCCGTCCGCCGGGCCGCCTACGAGGGCGAGGTCGCCGCCTGGCGCACGGTCGAGATGCCGCTCGCCCTGGCCCTGGCCTCGCACCGGGGCGAGATGATCGCCCTCGGCCGGCGCCGGGGCTGGGACGACCCGCTCGAGGTCTCGCTGGCCACCAACAACGTCGACCGGGCCACGCTCGATGCCCTCACCGATGCCGTCCGGGCCTCGCTCCCCACCTTCGCCCGCTTCCACCGGGCCAAGGCTGCCACCCTCGGCCACGGCGACCGGGGCCTGCCGTGGTGGGACGTCCTCGCCCCCCTGGGCACCCCCCGCCGCTTCACCTGGGACGAGGCGGTCGGGGCCGTCGAGCACGCCTTCGGCACCTACTCGCCCGGCCTCGTCGGCCTGCTGCACCGGGCGGTGGGGGAGGGATGGATCGACGCCGAGCCTCGCCCCGGCAAGGTCGGCGGCGCCTTCTGCATGCCCGTGCGCGACGAGGAGAGCCGGGTCCTGCTCAGCTACGACGGCTCGTTCAACAGCGTCCAGACCCTGGCCCACGAGCTGGGCCACGCCTATCACAACACCCAGCTCGGACGGCGGCCGTGGCTGCTCCGCTCGACCCCGATGGCGCTGGCCGAGACGGCGTCGATCTTCTGCGAGACGGTGATGGTCGAGGCCGGCCTCGACGCCGCCGGGGACGACGACGGCGCCCGTCTGGCGATCCTCGACGGCGACCTCGTCGGATCGGCCCAGGTCGTGGTGGACATCCACAGCCGGTACCTGTTCGAGCAGGCCCTCTCGACCGAGCGGGCCAAGGGCGCCGTCGGCCCCGCCCGCATGACCGAGCTGATGCGCGACGCCCAGATCGCGGCCTACGGCGACGGCCTCGACCCCGACCACCTGCACCCCTACATGTGGGCGGTGAAGGGGCACTACTACACGTCGTTCTACAACTGGCCCTACACCTTCGGCCTGCTGTTCGGGTTGGGGCTCTACGCCGAGTTCCGCCGCGACCCCGAGCGGTTCCGTGGCGGCTACGACGACCTCCTCGGCGCCACCGGTCTGGGCGACGCCGCCCCGCTGGCCGCCCGCTTCGGCATCGACATCCGCGACGAGGCCTTCTGGGCCTCCAGCCTCGCCGTCATCGCCGACCGGATCGACGCCGCCACCGCCCTCATGGCCTAGAAGGGAGCGATGGAGCGCCGTCTGTACCTGCACGAGGTCGTCGACATCGTGGGACGGGGCGCGGCGCCGTACATGGCGCACGTGGTCGACTTCGACCCCGGGGCGGTGGCGGACCGGGGGCTCGACCTGGCCGGGACGTGGGAGGTCGTGGGCACCACCGGACGCTGGC
>DASYLG010000279.1:0-5751 GCA_036009685.1 Iamia sp.
GCTGCATCTCCCACGTCGGGGACGTGAGCAGCGCGAAGTGGTTGGTGATGAGTGCGGCGGCGATGTCGGCGTCGATGTCAGCCGGTCGGCCCGCCGCGTTGGCGGCGTCGAAGCCGTGGACGACCGACTCGTTGAGGACGCTGGCCATCCAGAACTGCGTCCCGGTCCGCTCGTCCCCGGCGGCGTTCCACACCGGGGCGTCGAGCGCGTCGTCGGAGCATGCGCTGGCGATCCGCTGGGCGGACTCCGACAGCCACGCCGGCCACTCGCCGGGATCGGCGGGGACGACGGCCATCTCCGTGGGCAGCTGGGTGGGGTCGGTGATGCGCCGCTCGATGATCTCCGCGACCCAGTGCTGGGTCTGGCCCACGTGCTCGACCAGGTCGGTGATGGTCCACCCCGGGGTGGTCGCCACGACGGCGTCAGGTCCGGCCGCGGCGGCTGATCCCGCCAGACGTCGGGTGTGTTCGACGATCGCCCGCTGGGCATCTTCTGCGTTGAGCTCGGTCATTCGATCGTCCGTTTCCATGGGGGTTCGTCGTGCTGTGACCGACTCGCCGTGCCGAACTCATCGGTGATCCGTGGCGTCGGCGGGGTTCCGCCGAGCTGTCACCCGCAGTCGCTTATACTCAGCGGCAGTCGACGTCGATGGGAGGTGACCGTCTCGGTGCAGTGGTCACCCGACGAGGAGGGCCTCATCCAAGCGGTGGCCGAGTCATGGGGCCAGTCGGTCCGACGCACCCGCGAGAAGCTGGGCCTCAGCCAGCGCGACCTCGCCCAGCGGGCGGGCACGACCCAGCAGTCCCTGTCCAAGCTCGAGAACGGATCCTTCCTGCCCAGCGATCTCTACAAGGTCCGCCTGGCGCACGCTCTCGGGAAGGACGTGTCTCGGCTGTTCGCGTGGCCCGAGGCGGCGAGGCATCACACCCGGCGGACCACGGACCAGGCCCACAAGAGATCGGCCACCTCGACGCCGTAGGCCGCAGCCCACTCCTCGGCCCGCTTGGCCGGCCAGTAGTCGCCCTTCTCGAAGTTGCCGACGGTGCTGTGGTGGACACCGAGGAGGGCGGCGACGCCGATCTGGGTCCGTCCCGTGAGGTGGCGCAGGCCCTCGGGCGTGGTCGCCGCCTCGGGCTCGAGGAGGGCGGCGACGTCGTCGAGTCGCAACACCTCGGCCAGCCGGTGCAGATGCGGTGCCGTGGGGGCGCGGCCCTCCGGCCCGGCCCGCTCCCAGAGGTAGACCGTCGTCTTGCTCACACCCACCCGGTCGCCCAGCTGGGCCTGCGTGAGCCCTCGATCGAGTCGGATCTGCCGCAGCTGGTCGGGACGCCAGCCCGCTACCGCCCGGGACACCAGCTCATCACTCGCACTCGGTTAGACCCCTCGGCCCTCACCCACGAAAGGTACTGGGGGTGACTACTCCCAGTTGTGCATTCGAGAACCTGCTCGTCCCGGCCGCCGCTCGGTGGAGGCGGTCAGGGGGCGGGCGCCTCGGCGGGGGGTGGGGTGAGGTCGCAGGTGGCCACACCGGCGGCGCGCTGCTCGCGGGCATCGACGTAGGCGCCGGCGATCTCGATGCGGTCGACGTCGTCGAGCTCGATGGCGATGTCGCCGAACGCCAGCGTCTGGGCGCGCATGCGCTCGAAGTCGATGGCGTCCTCGCCGAAGCTCGGCGCCCAGAGCGACCACGGCCCGCTGATGCCGGCGATGGTCGGGATGAGCAGCCCGTGGAAGTTCGTGCCCAGGCCGCCCTGCGAGCAGACGGTGGGGACCTGGCCGGCGACCGGCGCGCCGGCGCCCTTGATGACGGCCGTCCGGTCGAGGCCTCGGCGCTCGACCGCATCGATCGACGCCTCCACGAGCACCGGGCTCTCGTCGGGGGCCGACCAGGCGAACAGGTCGTTCTCGCCGGTGAGCTCGAGGCGGCCGTCGGGACCGGTGGGCAGGATCTCGCGGGCCCCGAGGTGCTCGGGGGCCATGACGAAGGCGACGGTCCCCTCGTCGAAGCCCTCGTCGAGCTGGGGTCCGTACCGGAAGGTGCCGTCGGCGGTGAAGCCGAGATGGTCGGTCGTCAGCGCGATCTGGACGTCGCGCTGGCGGCACTCGACCGGCAGGCCACCGAGGTAGCGGGCCAGCGCGATGGCGGCGACGGTGGCGTTCTCCTGCACCCAGTCCACGCCGTCGGTGTTGGCGTTGACGACGATCCTCTCTCGCGTCCGACCGGGGAGGGTGGCGACGAGGTTGCGGGTCGGCGCCTCGTCCCACTCGGCCCGCACGGTGACGTGGGCGGTGGCGCCGGCGGCAGCGAGATCCCGGAGGTGGTCGACGTCGTCCTGGCCGACGAAGACGGCGGGGACCCGGAAGCGGGTGCCGGTGTGGGGATCCCAGTAGCCCTCGAGCTGCTCGGTCGGCGCGTCCCAGACCATGACGAGTCCGGCGGCCCCGGCGGTGCCGGCATCGGTGAGGATGCCGTCCAGGTCCCGCGTGTACGGACGGTCGTAGTCGCCCTCGGTGGGCAGGTCGTCGGTGAGGTAGTGCCCGATCCCCTCGAACACGGCGTACGGCAGGGACGAGTGCGGGATCTCGGTGACGACGACCTTCCCGGCGGCGGTGGCAGGAGTGATGTCGTCGGCGGCGAGGAAGGCGAGCTGCCCGGCGGCGCCGTCGTCGGGGGTCGGCAGGGAGAACGGCACGGCTCCGGCGACGGCGATGTCCTCCAGGGTCGTGCCGTCGTCCACGGTGAGTCCGCCAGCGGCGGCGAGGTCGCGTCCGGGGGCGGCGCCGGCCGCCTCGGGGGTGGGCTGCCAGCGGTCGATCGTGTACTCGTCGAAGTCGATCTCCATCCCCGGGACGGCGGCCAGCTGGTCGGCGAGCCAGTCGATCGACGCCTCGTGCTGGTCGCTCCCCGGCGACCGCAGACCGAAGGCGGTGAGCTCGGCGAGCAGGTCGCGCAGCTCCTCGGCGGTGGAGAACTGCTCGGCGTCGACCTCGGTCGGGCAGACGAAGCCCGGATCGGTGGTGCTCGCCGCGTCCGAAGTCGCGCCCGTCGTCGTGGTGGCGGCGTCGTCGTCGCCACCCGAGGACGAGCAGGCCGTCACGACCAGCGCCAACGTCACGCAGAGCGCGGCGGCTCTCATCCCGGCCCGATCGGCGCGGCGTGGCGGACCTCGAGCGGGGCGATCGGCGTGCCGTCGCTCCAGAGGCCGATGTCGGTGTGCTCGGGGTCGTCGCCGATGGCGGACCGAGGGCTGTCGCCGTCGTCGACCGCCGCCCGGAGGGCGTCCCAGACCTTCCAGCAGAAGCCCCAGTCGTAGGCGTCGGCCTGGCCCTGCTGGGCGGCGCAGACGCCGTGGGCGGACGAGAGGGCGGGCGCGCCGTGGTCGTCGGGCCGGGTGAGCACGATCGCCTTGTTGCTCGCCGGGATGTGGTCGAGCCGAGGGAACAGGGCGTTGCAGCCCCCGGTGGGATCCTCGGCGATCACGCCCAGGGCGCCGACGTGGCACTCCAGCAGGACGTCGGAGGGGATGCCGGCCATCGAGTCGTCGAGGGCCGGCTCACCGGGCCCGTCGAGGCCGCCGTCGTGCATGTCGTCGATGAAGATCGACCGCGGCTCGGGCAGGCCGAGCGTCTCCCACCGGTTGGTCATGTTGGCTGTGAGGATCCCGCCGAACGAGAAGCCGTAGTAGCTCGTCCGGTCGAGGTCGGGCTGCACCCGGGTCTCGTCGGCCCGCAGGTAGGCCAGCGCATCCTCGATCGCCGTGGCGGCCGCCTCCAGGCAGGGCTCGGAGTCGAACGGGCCCGGGCACGGCTCGGCGATGCCCGTCTGCCATCGGGGGTAGATGACGATGCTGCCGGACAGGACGGTGTGGCGGACGAGCTCGTACATGGTCCCGTAGCCCTCGAACTCGCCGTACCCGTGCATGACGATGGCCAGGGGCGCGGTGTCCGGCTGGGGGGCCGTCGGCTCGAAGACGTACCAGGCGTCGGACCCCGATCCGCCCGAGCTCTCGCGCCAGTCCCGGTGGGGCAGGGCGCTGCCGCCGGGGCCCGACGTCGGCTGGGCCGGCTGGGTCACCTCGGCCCCGACCGGGGCCGACACCGACGAGGGCGGGAGCGGCGGCACGGTCGTCGTCGTGGTGGACGCCGTCGAGGTCGTCGAGGTCGTCGACGCGTGCGACTCGTCGGAGTCCGAGCTCGAGCACCCGACGGTCGCCGTGATCAGCGCCACCAGGACGAGCGCTCCGATGCGCCGGCGTTCACGCATCGGGAGCCTCCTCCATGAGAGGGGCCAGGCCCGCCCAGCAGAACCCGGCGAAGCGATCGACCACCTCGGCGCGCGTCACGTCGGGGTTCGCCAGGAACCAGCGGGCGAGCTGCTGGGCGGCCCCGAAGATCAGGTGCGCCGTCACCTCGACCGACCGCTCGGAGACGTCGGGTCGGACCCACCCCTGGATGGCCCGGACGTAGCTCCCGAGGCCGGCGGCGTTCACGGCGGCGAGGCGCTCGCCCAGCTCGCCGGTCAGCGGGACCCCGCTGCCGCCGTACAGCAGCACCCACCGCTCCGGGTCGCGCTCCACGAACGAGAACCACACGTCCGACGCCGCCCGCAGGATCTCGTGGGGGTCGTGCATCCCCGCCAGCGCCACCGTGTAGTCCTCCACCAGACGACGCTTGGCCCGCTCGAGGGCGGCCAGGTACAGCCCCTCCTTCGACCCGTGGTACTCGTAGACGACCGGTCGGCTGACCCCGGCGACGCCGGCGACGTCGCCGATCGAGGTGCGGTCGTAGCCCTTGGCGATGAAGAGCGCCTCGGCCACGTCGATCAGCTGCTCGGCCCGCTCGGCGGCGCTCAGGCGCGCCCGTCGCCCGTCCACCCGTGTCGTCACGGCCGGGACCCTACAGTCTGTAAACCTTCAGGTTGTAAACATGAGCAAGACGGGGCTAGGACCTGCGCTTCGGGCGGGGGGACCGACGCCGGGACGAGGCCGGAGCGTGGTCGGCGTGGGCCTGGGCGAAGCGGCCGAGGACCATCGCCCAGGCCTGGGTGAGGAACTCGGCCCGCTCCTCGTCGGGGGCCATCTGGTGGACCTCGACGCGGCTCCCGCGGGCAGTGGGGTGGATGCGGAGGTAGGCGACCATCTCCTGGCCGGGGACGGGCACGGCGTCGTCGTCGAGGTCCCACCGCATGGCGATCAGCTCGGGCCGGTGCACCACGTCGTAGATGCCACGCACCTCGGTGCCCCACTCCATGGTGGTGCGGAAGCGGCCGTCCCGGATGGTGACGGGGACGCCGAGCCAGGCGCTGTAGCGATCCTCCTCGGTGAAGGCGGCGAAGGCGGTGGCGGGGTCGACCGGCACCTCGACGTCGACGGTGACGGCGATCGACCTCTCGGACGACGCCAGCGCCCGTTCGGGGATGTCGTCGGCGACGACCCACCGCCCGTCGCTGGCGGCGAGGAAGGGCACGAGGGCCCGCACCACCTCGTGGTTGCAGCGGTACCGGCGGAAGTTCCCGTCGGCGCGGAGGGTCACGAGGTCGGCGTTGCGCAGGATCGCCAGGTGGGCCGACAGCGTCGGCCCGGACAGGTCGAAGTGGGCGCCGATGGCGCCGACCGAGAGCTCGTCGGTCCACGTGAGCCAGAGGATCTCCCGCCGCACCGGGGAGGAAAGGGCGTCGAAGCGGGCCTGCGCATCGTCCACGGCGAGGGCCATGGCTCCAGCGTTGCACCTGGTTCGTCCCTGATCTAGTTT
>DASYLG010000280.1:0-10045 GCA_036009685.1 Iamia sp.
ACGCCCACCGCCTCCGCCCGATCGAGCAGGCCATCCGCTCGCGGGGCATGACCACCTACGACCTGGATCCGATCGTCGATCCCGAGGTGATCCGGCAGATCTGCACGAGTGGCGGCCACGGCCGAGGCGACGACGTCGTCCACTCCTCGATCATCGAGGAGCGCGTGATCGACGCCATCGTGAAGGCCTGGGAGGCCAGCGACACCGAGGGTGCGGGACCCGATCGCGTCGGCCTCCTCCACCTCCAGTCGATCCTCTACGACCTGTACCACCGCGCCGACGGCGGGCGCATCGAGCTCTCGCACCTGGAGAGCCTGCGGCCGGCGACCGGCGACGACGCCCCCGCCGAGCTGTTCCGGGCCGGACTGCACCATGCCTTCGCCCGCAAGCTCCGCCACTGCGAGGCGGCCTGCCGCTCGGACCACCCCCTCTGGGACGGGCGGCGGGAGGAGGCTCCGTCCTGGCACATCGACCGCCCGCTCGTCGACGGCACCCGCGACGTGGTGCAGCGGATGGTGGGCCACCTCTCGAGCGGTGGCTACAAGCTCTCGCGGGAGATCGGCGAGCTCATGCAGCAGACGATGGGCCGGGAGATGAAGCTCATCGCGCCGGGGTCGACGGGGCAGCCGGCAGCGGACGACCCCGCCATCGACCTCGCCCGCCGGCTGACGTCGCCCCCCGACGACCTCCCCGCCGTCGACGTCCTGGTCGCCGATCACGACCAGCTCATGGCCTCGGTCGGTGCCGACCGCCCGCCGACCGGCACCGGCCCGGCCACCTGGCTCGACGTGCTGGAGCGGACGACCGCGACCGACCAGGACGAGGTGACGGCCGGCGTCATGCTGGGGGCGGACCCGGCCGAGGTCGCGGCCGAGGAGGCGCGCCGCTTCGCCTTCGCCGTCGCCTGGCTGGACGCCGCCGACCTCGTCCGCGTCACGCCTCTCGGCCGGGGTCGGGCGATGCTCTCGCTCATCCACGACGGCTTCTCGGCCGCCCTGGAGGCGTGGGCAGCCGGGGTGCGCCGCTCGCCGTCGGGCGCCCTGACCCTCGTCACCGCCGCGGTCGGCGAGACCTTCGACTGGCGGGGCACGCCGGAGCCGTGGCCCGAGCTCACGGGCATCGGGGCGCACCGGATCCACGCCAACGTCCGCTGGCGCAGCTGCCGGGTCTCGGCCGACCTGACCCGCATCGTGTTCGTGAACTGCGACTTCCGCCAGACCGAGTTCGTCGAGTGCCGGTTCGAGGGCGCCGTGTTCGTCAACTGCCTCCTCGACGGGGCGATGTTCTCGCGGTGCGACATCGTCGGACCGGTCTCCCCCGGCGTTCCCCCGGACGACGACGCGCACCGCGACGAGGCGCCCGTCTTCTCCGTCGACTGCGACGACGCCGAGGCGCTCGAGACCTTCGCCCGGTACGGACGGGTCGACCGCCCGGCCGGATCGCTGCTGTCCGCCACCTCGGGCGTGCCCGCCCTCCCCCTGGAGGGGCTGGTGGCCACGCACCCATGGCACGCCGAGGAGGGCGGCCTCACCATGTACGGCGGGCGGCTGTGCGCCCTCATGGTGCGGGACTGCTCCTTCCTCGACGACGGCGTCCTCGCCCTCCGCTTCGTGTCGGGATCGTCGCTCGACATCGTCGAGCAGGTCGGTGGGCGCATCGACCTCTACCTCAGCGCCGTGCGCGGGGTGTCGGTCTCCGGCCCGGTCGGCGGGATCGGCCGGCCCGAGCCGCTGACCATCAGGGCCTTCGACTCGGTGCTGGCCGACACCTGGATCGGCCCGGGGCTGGTGGGCGCCGCCGACATCGAGACCTGCGTCGTGTGGAACCTCTTCAACGCGTCCGAGCGGACGTCGACGCCCGAGGACGGCTTTGCCGTCCACGTCCTCGACAGCCCCCACTTCGGCCTCGTCAACGTCGATCCGCCCGATCTCGGGCCGATCGCCGGCATGGGCCACGAGGGGCTCGGCGACGCCACCTCCGTCCGGGCCAAGGCCGACGAGATGGCCTATCGGTCGCACCCCGGCGCCTACCGCCTCGCCCAGCTGCGGAGCCGCCTCAGCCGCTGAGGTGCTCCAACACCGCGGCGCGCACCGCCAGCCCGTCGCCGCTCTGTCGGCGGTAGGCCATGCGGCGGTCGCGACGGGCCGCCGGTGCGATCTCGTCGATGACCGGCATGGGCGAGAGCACCACGGCGTGGGACGGGAGGCGGCGGAGGGTCTCGTCGTCGACGATCAGGCGCTCCCGCGCCGGCAACGCGAGCGCCTCGTGGGGCATGCCGGCCACGTACAGCACGTCGACGTCCTCGACCTCGTCGGGCTGGCGGAACGCGGCGGCCGGGAGGCCGCCGATCACCGGGTCCGACGGATCGAGGAGGGCGTCGTCGGTGATCACGACCAGATGGGCAGGAGGCCGCCGGCCCAGCAGCTTGAGCAGGCTGCGGGCGGCCCGCATGCGGAGGTCGCCGCACACCGCGACGGTGAGGTCGGCGACGTCTCCCGCCACCCTCTGCAGGGCGAACAGGTCGATCAGCGCCTGGGTCGGGTGCTCGGCCGCCGGTCCGGCATCACCACCGTTGACGACGGGGCAGCCCACCTCGGCCACGGCGGTCGGGTCGAGCGGGACCCCGGGCCGGACGACCACCACGTCGGTGTAGTCGGACACGGTGGCGATCGTGTCGGCCAGGGACTCGCCCATCGACGTGGGCGAGTGGCGCCGGTCGCCGACCTCCACGTGGCCACCGCCCAGGCGGGCGGCGGCGGCGGCGAAGCCGACCCGCGTCCGGAGGGACGCCTCGAGGAAGATCAGGCCGACGAGGGGTCCGCCGGCGCCGGCGGACCGGACGACGGGCCGGGCGGCGGCGGCCAGGACGGCGTCGACGTCCTCCTCGGTGAGGTCGTCGACGGACCGGAGGAGGCGCGGCACCTCAGACCGTGACCGGGCGGGGGTAGCGCGCCGGGAGGTCCGCCGGTGGCGCCGACAGGGTGTTGTGCGAGCAGGGCCCGCAGTCGGGCCCGAGGGCCACCCCGGCGGCCCGGGCCAGCGCGGTGGCGTCCTCGAGCACCTCGGCGAGGAGCGCGGCCTCCGGCACGGCCATGTCCCGGAGCGGGGTGGCCGGATCGGGGCGGAACGGGCTGAGGACGGGGACGCCGCCGGCGTCGAGGATCGCCTGCACCCCGCGGCGCGTGCTGGCCGGGTCCTCGAGCCCCACCATGAGCATCGACCGCACCCGGCCCGGGCCCAGGACGGCAGCGGCCTCGGCGATGAAGCGCAGGTAGTGGTCCAGCCCCTGGCGGTGCTTCTGCCGCATCAGGCGGGCCGCCACGGTGGCGTCGTGCACCTCGATGTTGATGGAGAGCTCGTTGACGCCGAGGGCGTCGAGCTCGGCCAGGTCGAACAGACCGTCGACCGGCACCATCATGATGTCGACGTCCAGGTCCGGGAAGGTCGTGAGGACCGTCCGGTACACCTCCCGCATGTGCTCGACGTCGGCCGCCTTCGGCGTCCCGCCCGAGATGAGCATGTGGCGGGCCGGCTGCACGGGGTCGTCGAGGGCGACCCGCACGGCCTCCACCATGGCGGCGATCGGCTTGGTGTCGTAGCGGTCCTCGTAGGGGATGTTGCAGAACTTGCAGGTCATGGCGCAGCCCCGCATCGGCGCCAGCCGCACCCGATCGCCGTGGGTGAACACGTAGTTGTTCAGCGGTCGGCCGTCGGAGCCGACCTGGCCGTGGTAGGCCGGGGGGAGCCAGAACTCGGCCCGAGCGACGATGTCGGGGCCCCGGACAACGAGGCCCTCGCCGTCGTGGTCGAGGGCGAAGGGCGTGCCCTCGACCAGGGTGGCGTTGCGCAGGGAGATGGGTGCGTTCACCCACACGGTGCCCTCGAGGGCCAGGATCACGCCCGATGTGGAGGCGTAGTCCGCCGGTGTGAGCGGGCGATCCCCGTTGGCCACGGCCAGGGCGGCCGCCGCCGGCGCGGTGATGGTGAGACCCGAGGCCAGCAGGGCCAGCTTCAGCTGCTCCGCCTCCTCCCGCGTCGCCCGGGCGCCGTCGGGCGGGGCTCCGTCACGGTGCGGTCCGGGCATCATCGGTACGGTACTCCCCATCGGCGCCGCCCCCCTCGGGTTCGTAGGATCGCCACGATGACCCGGACCAGCAGCGAGGGCAGCGCGGGCGGGGCGGCGACACCGGTGATCGAGGCGGTGCTCGCCCGGCGCAGCACCCGCGAGGGCTTCGCGCCCGACCCCCCCACCCGGGCCCAGCTGGAGGCCATCATCCGCTGCGGGGACGCGGCCCCCTCGTCGAAGTCGGCCCGGCCGTGGCGGTTCCACGTGGTCACCGGCCGAGCGCTGCTCGACGCCGTCGCCGACGACGTCGACCGCGCCCCCGACGCGCCGTCGTACGTCCCCCACGACCCGGCGACGGGGCGGCCGGTCCCCCGATGGTCGTCGACGGTCGCCGAGTCCGCGGCCGTCCTGCGGGCGGCCCCCGCCGCCATCTTCGTCGAGAGCCGCGGGGTCTTCGGCGGCGGACGGCGGGCCCTGCTGGCCGCGCCGCCCGAGGGCCTCGCGTCGGCACTGGTCGGGTACGGCCTGGAGCTCGTCGGGATCGGCGCCGCCGTGCAGAACGTCCTCCTCGCCGCCTGGTCCCTCGGCGTGCCCGGCGTGTTCATGGGCGATGTGCTCATCGCCGAGCCGGCGATCCGCTCCCGGCTGCACATCGCCGGCGACCTCGTCGGCGCGGTGGCCCTGGGGCCCACCGCCCACCCGCCTCCGCCTCGCGACCCCCGGCCACCGGACGATGTCGTGGTGTGGCACTAGCGTCGACCCGATGGGTGAGGGACGGGATCGAACGGCCGCGCTGTACGAGGGCGGGCGCCACGGGGAGCTGGTCCAGCGGGCCCTGGAGCGCTGGCCGGCGCCGGGGGAAGACCTGGTGGGGGACGAGGGCGACATCTGTCGCCTCGCCAGCGTGGCCGCCTGGGAGGCCCGTCGCGTCGCCCTCGAGAAGGACGACGAGGCCGAGGCCGTCCACCAGGAGGCGACGGCGGAGCTGCTGCGGGCCCGGGCGACCGTCGCCGCCGTCCTGACCGGCGACACCGCCTGCCTCGCCGGCCTGCTGCTCCGCAGCTTCTTCGCCCTGGTGGACATGGGCCACGGCGACGACGCCCGTCGGGTCCTGGAGGAGTGGCACCGTCTCGTCCCCGCCGACCTGGCCGCCGACGGGCCGCGCCTCTACGCCCGGATGTACCACGAGAAGCGGGGCTTCTCGTACCTCGCCGAGGACGACCCGGTCACCGCCGTCGTCGAGTACGAGCTGGCCCTCGGGCGGGCGCAGGAGGGCTCCCGCGGCCGGCTCAAGGTCGAGGGCGCCCTCGCCCTCGCCCGGCACCTGTGCGATCCGGGCGACGCCGAGCGGGCGACAGCCCACGCCGCGACGCTGGACGCCGTCGCCGCTCGGGCCGGTGAGGCCGGGTTCGGGGACGTCGAGGTGCCGGCGCGCGCCAACGCCGACGTCGTCCGGGGTGGCACCGGCGTCGGCTGGGTCGCGTTCGAGGTGACCTGAGCCCGGCCGGGCCACCGGCTCAGAGGCGATCGAGGCGCCGATCGTCGACGAGGCGCAGCATCTGCTCCAGGTCATCGGCGATGCGGGCACCGATCTCGTCCGGTCCCGTCGTCAGCACCGGGCACGTGTCCCAGAACTCCCGGGCCGAGGCGACGACCTGGTCGAGGGCGTCGGCGAGCCCCTCCACCGTCATGGACGCGACCCCGAGGAGGTGCACGTCGCCCTCGACGAGCAGGAGCGGGTCGTCGGTCTCGTGGATCTCGCTGATGCGGACCCGTGGCCACCGCCGGGTCGCGTGCCACCCGTCGATCACCTCGGTGAGGATCGGCCGGGCGGACAGAGGGTGGGCCACGACGGGGCGCACCCTGAAGGTCACCGCCGCCCCGTCCTCGTCGGGGACGACGACGAGGTTGAACGAGGGCCCGGTGAGGCGGGGGCCGAAGAGCGAGAGGCGCGCCCCCGGCAAGGGGATGAAGCGCATCCCCAGCGTGGCGGCGGCGGCATCGATGGCTTCGAGGGTGGCAGAGGGGGACATGGGTGGCTCCAGAGGGTCGGGGACCGCGGGGACTGACGGACGGGTCCCAGGCCCCTGCTCCCCGGCCTGACTGGTAGGTTCACCCGTGTACGCACTCGCGAACAGGACGGAGGTGCCGTGTACGAGCAAGCGCAACTCGTCGCCAAGCTGCGGCTGCTGATCGACGTCCTCGGGTACAGCCAGCGCGACATCGCCGATGCCTGCGGCGTGTCGCAGCAATCCGTCAGCCGGTGGCGCAACGGCCAGAGCGCCCCGGGCAGCGCCCGCCTCGCCCACCTCATGGCCCGGTTGGTCGAGCTCGAGGACGTCGCCCGCGAGCGACTGACCGTCCCCGCCTCGATCGGGCCCATGACGACCGCGTTCATCCAGACCACCGGGCTCCCCCCGGACTTCGGCGAGCTCCTGCCCCCGGGCCCGCTCCGCAGCGTGCGCGCCGTCTGGAACCCGGTGTACGAGGACGCCCTCGGCACCCTCCTCGGCACCCGGATGCCGTGCCACGTGCGCGTGCCGCTCGGCCACGGGGCCTCGACCCTGGCCCGCGCCATCGAGCAGGGCCAACGAGAGCTGGCCGGTGCCACCGGCAGCATCGCCGTGCGGCTCGCCGTCGAGCGGCTGCTCGCCGAGGCGGACGACGACGACGTCTCGGAGCGGGTGGCGTACTCCCGCATCCTGCCTCTCTCCCACGAGCCCCTCGACGAGGACGGCTCTCCCCCGCTGGCCGCCCTGGCGGACCCGGGCCAGGTCACCGCCCTCGTCGAGCGCATCGTGGCCCGCCACGTCGACCACGAGCTCCGGACCGTGGCCTTCGGGCACCGGCTGGGTCCCACGCTCCACTCCGAGGTCGTCGACGCCCTCGACGCCGGTGGGGACCAGGCCTGGCGACGGGCTCTGGAGCTGTGTGGTGCCGATGCCTCGCTCGTGGTGGTGACCGACCTCTCTCCATCGCCCGCCGGCCGCCGCTACGCCGACTCCGTCGATGTCGTCCGCCCCGGCCACCGCGCCCTGGCGGAGCGGATCCTGGGCGCCGTGGCCGCCGTCGTCGAGGGTGTGCCGAACGTCCGCCACACGGTGATCGACTCGGACCCGACGGCACCGCCGCCATCACTGCCCCTCCCCGAGGGCCGTCAGTGGCAGGAGATCATCCTGCCCCCCCTCGATCGCCAGGACATGTGGGAGATCCTCGCCGGCGCCGGCGGCACCACGGCCTCCGAGCTGGCCGTCATCGTCGACCCCCGGGTCGTCCCCGACCTGGCCCGGAGGGGGCTGGCGTCGGCGGCCTGGGAGCTCAAGCGCCGCCTCGAGCTGGCCCTCGCCAACGCTCACGACCACGCCGGCGTCATCCGGGCCGACGACGCCAGCAGCGCCACAGCGACGCTCCTCGCCCGCATCGAGCGGCTGGAGCAAGAGCTGCACGCCCTGCGGCAGGAACGCACCGGTGGGGTGCTCGACCAGGCGGCCAGCGGCTGATGGCCGGCATCGCGGCCTCGTTCAACGCCCTCGACCACTGGCTGAAGGCGGTCGGGCTGGCGCCGCACTTCCCCCGTCTCGACCGGGTCGGCCTGAGCGGGGAGCCGGGCTCCGAGGTGCCCATCGACGACCGCTTCTACTTCGGGCAGCCCCACGAGGAGCTGATCGAGGCGGCCATCGGTTCGCTCCTGCGCCCGGGCATCGCCAACCTGGCGCCCACCGGGCACGGGATCACCACGCTGGCCCGCTACGTCTACGACAAGTCGGTCGCCGACGCCGTCAAGCGGAGCCTCGTGCCGGTGCGCTTCTCCCTCGAGGACGTGCTCGAGCCGGTCAGCCGCGAGCTCATGGCCGAGGTGCTGGAGATCGCCGACCCCGCCCAGGCGCCGGAGCCACCCGACACCGATACCTACGGCAGGCTGCTGTGGGCATCGATCCAGGCCCAGAAGAGCGGTCTCGAGCAGGCGCCCAAGCGGCTGGCGCAGAGCCTCTTCGGCTCGGTCGACAAGGCGACCGTGAAGCGCCGCGTGGAGGACGCCATCACCGGGGCGGTGGTGACGAGCCTGGTGACCGAGCCGTGGGAGCTCGTCATCGGCAACGGCGCCTACGCCGCCCTCGTCGGGGCGCCGACCAACCGGGCCGAGGACCTGGTCCAGGCCCGTCGGGCGCTCAGCGCCCTGCTGCGCAGCGGGGGCGATCCGGTCGCCGCCGCCGAGGACCAGCGGGCCCGGCTGGGCCAGCCCTGGCCGGTGCTGCTCAGGACCCTGTGGGCCGAGGGCCAGGTGCGGCTCTCGATCCAGCTGGACCTGTCCCCCTCGCCCGCCGGTCGGTCCTACCGCTCGAGCACGGGCCGGGAGCACCTGAGCAAGCCCTACGAGAAGGCCCTGCGGCAGGTGGCGGCGGCGATCAAGAACATCGACGAGGAGACCAAGGACACGCCGTTCAACGTGGCCCTCTTCCTCAGCGTCGATGCCCTGCGCACCTACGAGTCCCAGGTCACGAAGAAGCCGGAGCGCCGAGAGTTCCCGGCCTACTCCTCGCTCGACGTCTTCACCATCCTCGCCGTCCACTTCCGCCGCTCGACCGGCGGCAAGAAGGACCGGAAGGACGACCTGGCCGCCGTCCTCGACTCGTCGCTGATCGCCTACGAGGAGGGCGCCGCCCTCAGCACCATGACCCACAAGCTGCGGGTCGAGCTGGAGCAGATGCGGCCCGAGAACCTGCGGTTCCAGGTCTCCCCCGGCTTCAGCGGCATCTTTGGCTTCCACCGGAGCATCGACGAGCTCGAGGAGTGGCAGCGCGAGACCGACGAGCGCCTGGCCGAGATCGAAGCCCGCCTGGAGCGGTGGGAGCGGGAGGGTGACGAGGGCGATGCGGATCACCAATGAGTCGATCGCCGACGTGGCGGTCACGGTGATGACGAACGACCACCGCAAGCTGCAGACGTCCGTGCCCATGGCCGGGCGGTCGGGCGCCGCCGAGACGCTCCGCCGGATCGTCACCACGCCGGGTCCCTCGGTGGTCACCCTCTCCGCCCCGCTCGGTGCCGGCAAGACGTTCTTCCTGGACACCGTGTTCGGCGAGATGTACCGCGAGCTCGCCTTCCCCGTCGACGACAACCGGTACCGGGTGCAGGCGACGGAGGAGGAGATCCCGCCGGCCGATCACCCCGAGCGGCGGGTGGTGGAGCGGGTGCGCGAGGCCCTCGGCGGGGCGAGCCCCGAGCACCCACGCGTCCTCGTGATCGAGGAGCTCGACCGCAAGGGCGACTACGAGGTCCTGCTGTGGACCGTCGCCCAGGGCCTGGAGTGGCTCGCCGACGCCGGCGATGCGACCCTGATCCTCACCGGCGACGGGTTCATCTTCCACCCGGAGGTGGTCGAGGCCCTGCGCACGAGCGGCCTCCCGGCCACCACCATCGACCTCGAGCCCCTCGACGAGGATCTGATGTGCGACGCCCTCGCCCTGCGCTTCCAGCAGGCGATCCTCCGGCAGAACCCGGCCCGGGAGCCCGACGAGGAGGGCCTGGCCGCGGCCCGCGCCGTGCTGCGCCACCGGCCCGTGGCCACGGCGGTGGTGCCGCCGTCCGATCCGGCGGCGGCCAACTTCCGCGAGGCGTTCGGGCTCCTCCGGCTCTGGACCGACAACATCGAGCGGGCCGTGCCCGGGATCGAGTTCCCCGCCTCGCTGATCGACCTCACCGCCGAGGACCCGCCGCTCTTCGACGTGCCGGCCCAGCGGGTCGACCAGTGGCTCATCGCACGGGTGCGCGAGGAGCTCGCCTCGAGCCGGCCCATGACACCGATCACGATCGAGGAGCTGCGTCAGGCCGAGGGGTCCGATCTCGACGACGAGGATCTGTTCGACGAGGTCATCTGGCCCATGAACAACGCCCAGATGCTGGTGCCGCTCGGCATCCCCTTCCTCGGCCCGGACGGCCCCGACCCCGAGCTCGACATGCCGGCGCCGTTCCTCCCCC
>DASYLG010000281.1:0-5896 GCA_036009685.1 Iamia sp.
TGGAGCCTACGGGGCCCCCGCCCCACCCGACCAATGGCACGCCCACCAGGGGTCGGACACCTCTGCGGCGTCCCCTCGCGCACCGTCGGCAAGGTCGACCCGTCTACAACGGCATCTGTCACCCGATGCCCGGGTGTCGACGACCCGCCCGCCTCCGACCGCACGGAGACGCCATGCCCCGCACCTCCCGCACCTCCCGCATCACCGTCCGCCTGCTCGTGGCCACCCTTGCCCTGGCCCCGGTCCTGGCCGCCCATCCGGCATCGGCCGCGCCCTCGGTGGGCCGCCAGGTGATCATCGACTACGTGACCCGGGTCGACCTGGATGTGCTGCCGGGCGACACCACGGCCATCGGCACCGAGCTCAGCCTCACGGCCACGGCATCGCAGGACGGCGGACCGACGATCGACGCCGGGTCCATGCGGTTCCTCGACGGCGACGAGCCGATCGCCATCGTCGCGCTCGACGCCACGGGGAGCGCATCGACCACCTACACGCCCCCCACCGTCGGCGTCCACCAGCTGCGGGCCGAGTACACGGGCTCGCCTCCGGACTTCGACCCGGGGACGAGCTCTGTTCACGAGCACACGGTCACGGGAGACCCACCCCTCGTGCCCGAGGTCCGGCTCTTCGTCTCTCCCGAGGACCGGGCCTCGGCGGGGACGGTCCTCCATCTCGAAGCGACCGTCGATGGAGCGGTCGAGGATCCCCGCATCCACGGGATGGTCGTCTTCCGCGACCGTGGCGTCCAGATCGCCGCGGCCGAGCTCATCCTCGACGAGGACGTCGTGTCCGCCGCCGCCCCGGTCACCCTGGCCCAGGGCGTGCACGAGCTGTCGGCTCGGTACGTGGGCGACCTGCCCGAGATCGGCCCGTCGACCAGCGTCGTGACCACCTACAGCTCGCTCCCGACGACGTGCCCCGACCAGGCCACGCCGGGCAACGGCGCGCTGGTCCGCCTGGCCTACCAGGCCACGCTCGGACGATGCCCCGACCCGGCCGGCTTCGCCTACTGGACCGACCGTCTCGACGCCGGCGCGTCGGCCACGACGATGGCCCGAGGGCTGGCCCTGTCGATCGAGGGGATCGGCGTCACCGTCGACGCCGCCTACCGCCAGGTCCTCGACCGCCCGGCCGACGCCGGCGGCGGGGCGGTGTGGGCCGCCGAGCTCCGCGGCGGCTGGACCACCAGCCAGCTGTGGGCCGCCCTCGCCGCCTCCCCCGAGTTCGTGGCCGGCGCCGGAGGCGCGCTGGTCGATCGCGTCTTCGAGCGCATCGTCGGCCGCCCGGTCGACGAGCCCAGTCGCACCTACTGGACCGACCGCCTCACGTCCGGGCCCCGCTCGAGCACGCTGCGGGCGCTGGTCCTCACCCCCGAGGCCCTCGGCCACGTCGTCGACGACGTCCACCAGCTCACGCTCGGGCGTGCCGCCACCCCCGCGGAACAGGCCACTGCTCAGACCTCCGTCAAGGCCCGGCGCGGCGACTGGCGAGTGCTGGCGGCCGGCGTCCTCGGACGGCCCGCGGCCTTCGCCCACGCCCAGACCTACCCGGACCCCGCCGGCTGACGTTCGCCGCGGGGCCTCCGCCCCTGATGTACCCACCCGCCTGAGGCGTCGATGCTGACACCCGGCTCATGACCCCCTGACCTGACGCGCCCTGACGGCCGTCCGGTCGGGCCTCCACCACCCACCCGCCTCAGGCGTCGATGCCGCCGCCGAGGCCTGACCCTCGTGACCCGACGCGCCCTGGCGGCCGTCGCGGGCGCGTCCGCTCCCATCCACCCGCCTGAGGCGCCGGTTCCCGGGGCCTCGGGCCTCACCACCCGCGGCCCGACGCACCCCCCTGGGGGGCTGACCGGTCGCGCCCTGACACCCGACCTCCGGGAGGAGACCCCATGACCACCACCACCCCTGCTTCGACGCGCCCACGCGGCCGTCGCCACCGACGACGTCTCGTCACGACGCTCGTCACCCTCGTACTGACGCTGAGCGCGCTGGCCGCCTGCGAGCCCGACGTCGCCCCGCCCTACTGGACCCTCGGGCCCAAGTTCGCCGACGTCAGGCCGACGGGCGCGCACGTCGTGCTCGACTGGCGTGACGCCGTCGGTTCCACCCGCTACCGGGTCCAGGCCGCGCTGGTGACCTCGGGCAGCCCGGGCCCCTGGCTCGACGTGCCCATGGACGTGCCGGCCGTGTCCGCCTGCCTGGTCGTGGGTCTGGACGCGCCGCGGGAGTACCGCTTCCGCATCACGGCCTACGACGCCGCCGGCAACTGGAGCGGCGACCTCAGCGGCGCCCAGGACATCGGCTCGCTCGGCGCCTCGTACGACACCCCGCCCATCGGGGGCGGTGCCGTGCGCAAGTGCCTGCCGGCGACCGATGGCGACGGCGATCGGGTGCCGAACGCGCTCGAGAGCGGGACGGGCACGCCGACGAGCGCCACCGCCCTCGGGACGTACCCGAACGATCCCGACAGCGACGACGACGGGATCGATGACGGCGACGAGCTCTACGGGTCCGTGGCCGGCCTCGACCTCCCGGCCATGGGCACCACGCCCCTCCGCAAGGACGTCCTGCTGGAGCTGGACTGGGCCAGCCAGATCACTGGCTGTGCAGCGAACCTCCAGCCCACCGCCAGCTGGATCACCCCGATCCGCCAGGCCTTCGCGGCCATGCCCTATCAGGCCCCCGGCCCCGACGGGGTGAACCTGATCGTCGACTACGGCCAGGGCGGGCTCTTCACCGGGGGCAACGCCATCCCCGACGCCAACGGGCGGCTCGCCAACGACCCGTTGGGCTCCGACCCGCGCGGGCAGCACTTCGCACCCGGGCGGGTCGGCTACTTCCACTACGGCACCGTCGGGACAGAGGTCTTCGCCGTCGACAACTGGGCGCAGAGAGGCCTCGCCGGGCTCGACGGCGACTGGCTCCGGATCGGCGTCGGGTGCAACGCCATGCCCGAGTTCGTCCGGTCGAACCTCACCATGCACGAGCTGGGTCACAACCTCCACCTGCGCCACGGTGGCCACGAGGACGTCAACAAGAAGCCCAACTACGGCTCGATCATGAACTACCGGTACCTGAGCGTCGGCGCCGACGGGAACTGCGACGGCCGGCCCGACTCCGGGCTCCTCGCCTACTCCGATGAGGTGCGGGGCCCGATCGACGAGAACCACATCGACGAGGTCGCCGGGTTCTGCCCCGGTGTCCCGGCCGACATCGACCTGGACGGGTCGATCGATCCCGCGCCCTACGTCTTCGACGTCAACGGCGGTGGCCGGTCCGTGCTGATCGGCTCGGACGACTTCGCCCACATCGAGTTCGACGCCTTCAACGATCCCAACCGGGTGCGAGGACAGGTGGAGGTCTGCGACCCGTTTGTCTGAACCCGTGACGCGGACGAGCCCCGGTCCTTCGAGGACCGGGGCTCGTCGGCGCGAGGGAGGGGAGGGTCAGCCGACGGTGACGGAGCCGTAGCCGACCGGGAAGGTCGCCTCGGGCGTCTGCGGGTCGTCCTCGGTGGAGGTGACCAGGTCGGCGGCGCTGGGGAGGGTGGGCGCCGCCGAGGCCGGGGCCTCGCTGGTGAGGGCGTCGAGGTCCTGGCGCAGCCGGATGAGGCGAGCGCGGACCGCCCGCTCCTGCTCGAGCAGCGGGGTGAGACGGGTGCGGGCGTCCTCGAGGATCGACTCGGCCTCGGCCTGGGCCTTGGCCCGGGCGCCGGTGAGGACGGCCTCGGCCCGACGCTGGGCGCTGTCGACCACCCGGAGGGACTCCTCCTGGGCCTGGGCCAGCTCGGTGCGGGCGCTGGCCCGGTCGAGCTCGGCGGCGACCCGCTCGGCGTAGGCGGTGGCACGGTCGCGCTCGACCTCGGACCGGCTGGGGGCCGGGGCCTCGGGGGCGGGTGGCTGGGGGGCCGCGGGCGCGGCGGCATCGGCGGTGAACGAGCCGTAGGCGGGCAGCTCGGTCTCGGCGTACGGGGCCGGCTCGGGAGCCGGGGCCGGGGCCGGCGCCTCGAACCGCGGCGGGGGCGCCGGAGCGGCGAAGGGGTCGCCGGCCACGGGGGGGGCGAAGGGGTCGACCGGGGCCGGAGCGGCGAAGGGATCGGCCGGGGCGGCGAAGGGAT
The DNA here is from genome assembly GCA_036009685.1 of Iamia sp. GTDB lineage: Bacteria > Actinomycetota > Acidimicrobiia > Acidimicrobiales > Iamiaceae > Iamia. Next base: position 4,126 of record DASYLG010000281.1, read on the forward strand.
CGCCCGGGGCGAACGGGTCGGCCGGCGTGGCGTAGGGGTCGGCCGGGGTGACGGGGTCGAAGGCCGGTGCCGGTGGAGAGAACGACTCGACGGGCTCGCTCTCGGCCAGGGCGGCCATGGCCGTGGTCGACAGGCCGTTGATCGACGGCGCCGCGGCCATCGAGTCACGCCACGCCTCGGCGGCGCGCAGGAGGAAGGTGTCGACCTCGTCGCGGTCGTAGCCGCGGAGGCCGATGGCGAACTCGCGGCCGATCAGGTCGTCGGGGCCCATTCGGGTCTCGTTGCCGGTCATGTCTCTCCCTCGTCTCGGCGATCGTCTCCGGACGGTCGCACCATCGTCGCCAGGGCGACCACCCCCTATTCGGCGGTGGCAGCGCGATCTGTAGGGAGATCCCCGCAGGATCCGCCATGGCGGCTGCGGAACATGCTAGATGCGACGCAGGGCGAGCGATAGTGCGGTCGGCGAACGCTCACCGTGGTCAGACGGCTTCCGATCGGCCGATCGCGGCCAAAGGTGTGCGGTCCGGGAGCGGGGCGCGTCCCCTCACCATGCGCACGCACACGGCCGGGAGACGGGATGTATGGTCAGACCACCAGTCCACCGCATCGGCGACGGCCGACCGGGGTGGGAGGAGAGGCCATGAGCGGGCTGCAGATCGAGGGCGCGCCGGCCCCGACGGCGACACCGACAGCCGATGCCATGCTGGTCAGCGGGCTGGTCGGCCGCGATCCGGCGGCGGTCGCCGACCTGTACGACCGCTACGCCGAACGGTTGCTGGGCTTCTGCACCGGCATGCTGCGCGACCCGCACGAGGCCGCCGACGCCCTCCACGACACGATCCTGGTGGCCGCCGAGCGGATCGGGCAGCTGCGCGACCCCGAGCGGCTGCGGCCCTGGCTCTACGCCATCGCCCGCACCCAGTGCCTGTCCCGCCTGCGCCGACGGGCCCGCACGGCGCTGTCCGAGGATCCCACCGAGCTGGCGGGAGGCCGGGCCATGACCGCTGAGGTGGCGCCCGAGGGCGACGGGGCCCGGGCCGCCGAGGGCGGCGAGGCCTCCGAGCTGGTGTGGGCCGCGGCCGAGGGTCTCGACGAGGGCGACCGCGTCCTGCTCGAGCTCCACCTCCGCCAGGGGCTCACCGGAGGCGAGCTGGCCGCTGCCGCCGGGATCAAGCCGGGCCAGATCTCGATGGTGACCGGGCGCATGCGCGAGCGGCTGGAGCGGGCCCTCGGGGCGCTCCTCGTCGCCCGCCACGGCCGGCGCGACTGCGACCAGCTCGACGGCATCCTGCGCGACTGGGACGGCCGCCTCACCGTCCTCATGCGCAAGCGGGTGGCCCGTCACGTGGACGGCTGTGCGGTGTGCGACGACCGTCGCTCCGGGCTGGTCGCCCCGCTCGGCTCGCTGGCCATCGGGGCCCCGGTCGTGCTCGCCACCACGGACCTCCGGGCCGCCATCGTGGCCGGGGCCGAGAGGGTCTGGGGCGGCGCACCCGCCCCCGACGTCACCGGGACGCCCACCTGGGACGCCGACGGCTTCCCGCCCGACCCGCCCGACGGTCCCGCCCCCGGCCGGGCCGAGCGCGGCGATCTCTCCTCCCAGGTCCGCCGGCGGGCCGCCCTGGCCGCCGCGGCTGCCGTGCTCGTCCTCCTGGGCACGCTGGTGGTCTGGCGGTCCACGGCCCACCGGCCCGAGGACGAGGTCCGGGCCGACGGCGGGACCGAGCAGTCCGGCGACCCCGCCGCCGACGACCCGACCGGGACGGCCGAC
>DASYLG010000282.1:0-5499 GCA_036009685.1 Iamia sp.
CTTGTCCGCCGGAGACCTGGCCCACCACGCCCACCACGCCGGCGGGGAGGTCGACCTCGACCGCCGGGTGGCCCTGCTCCAAGCCGCGGCCCGCCACGCTGTCGGGCGGATGGCGGTCGACGAGTCCCTCGTGCACCTGCGCCGTGCCCTGGCGGCCATCCCTCGGGACCGGCCCCGCGATCGGGCCTTCGCCCTGGTCGAGCTGGGCTGGATGGTCCTGCGCTCGGGTGACATCGACGACTGCCGCCGGGTGTTCGAGGAGGCCACCCGGCTGGCCCTCGACCTCGACGATCCCGGCCTGCTCACCCGGGCCGCGCTCAGCCTGCGCGCCGCGGTGTGGCTGGTCGCCCCGCAGGAGGTCCAGGTCACCGTGGCCGGGATGGTCGACGAGGCCCACCGCCGGCTGTTGGTCGAGGGCGGGCGCCCGTCGAGCGCGACCACGCCGTGGGAGCGCGAGCAGGAGCTGACCGCGGTCGCCCTGGACATGTGCCGCTCCTCGGGGGACGACCAGGCCCTGTGGGACGCCCTCAACGCCCGCCACGATGCCCTCTGGACCCCCGGGACCGTGGCCGACCGGATGGCGCTCACCGACGAGCTGACCGCCGTCGCCCGCCGCAACGACGCCGCCGGTCTGGAGGTCGAGGCGCTCGGGTTCCACCTGCTCGACCTGCTCGAGGCGGGCGATCCCCGGTTCGCCGACGTCCACGAGGCCTTCCAGGCCCGGGCCGGCCACGTCGACTCGGCCTGGTCGCGGTCGCTGGCCCGTTGGACCGGCGCCCTCGTCGCCGGGCTGGAGGGCCGCTTCGACGATGCCCGCACCCTGCTCGACGAGTCGATGGCCGTCGACACCCGGTCCGGCCTGACCAGCGACGACGTCACGAGCCTCCACCTCCAGGTGCGCTGGTCCATCGAGCTGCACCAGGGCCGCGACGACGCCGTCGACGCCCTGCTCGACCGGATCGCCGCGGTCCACCCCCACCCCGAGCTGCTGCGGGCCCTCACCGCCGTCGACCGGGGCGATGTCGAGCGGGCCGCCCGGACCGTGTCCGAGCTGAGGGGCACCGCCGCCGAGCCCGGCCGCTGGTTCGCCCCGCTGTGGATCCGCCTCCGGGCCGAGGTGGCGGGAGCGACTGCGGAGGCCGACCTGGCCACTGCGCTGGCCGCCGAGCTCCGACCGGTCCTGGCGCCGCTCGCCGGCCAGTGGGCGCTCATGGCCCAAGGTGCGATCGACGGCCCCTTCGACCTGTGGGCCGGGGTGGTCGAGGCCGGCCAGGGCGACCACGACGCGGCGGTGGCGCGGTTCAGCGCCGCAGCGGCGTCGGCCGACGCCCTCGGCGCGCCGGCCTGGGCGGTCGAGGCCCGGGCCCGCCGGCTGGCGTCGCGCCGGGCGCGGGGCGACGACCCCGCGGCGCTGGCGGTGGAGGTGGCCGCCGTCGCCGCGTCGGCCCGCGGTCTCGGCCTGGCCCGCGTCGTCGAGCGCCTGGCGCGCCTCGCCCCCGCGGTGGCCGCTCCGCCGGCGGTGGCGCCCGCCCCGCAGGCGGTCGCGCCCGTCGTCCCCCGCCCCCCGGCGCCCTCGCCGTCGGCCGCGCCGGAGGCCGTGTTCCGGCGGAGCGGCGACGTGTGGGAGCTGGCCTTCGCCGGCACGTCCGTCCACGTCCCCGACGCCAAGGGCGTCCGTGACATCCACGTCCTGCTGGGCCGGCCGGGCATGGGCGTGCGAGCGGTCGACCTGCTCGACCCCGAGGCCGGGGCGGCGGGCCGGGCGGCCCGGTCGATGGGCGGCGACGACGTGCTCGACGAGCGAGCCAAGACCGCCTACCGCAACCGCCTGACCCAGCTCGACGAGGAGATCGACGCCGCCCTGGCCCGGCGGGCGGATCGGCGGGCGGCCGATCTGGACGCCGAGCGGACGGCCCTGATCGACGAGCTCCGGCGGGCGACCGGCCGGGGCGGACGGTCCCGCCGGCTGGGCGACGACGCCGAGCGGGCCCGCAAGGCCGTGCGGGAGCGGATCCGGGACACGATCCGGCGGCTGGCCGAGCTCCACCCCGCCCTGGCCGACCACCTGCGCGAGGCGATCAGGACCGGGGCGACCTGCTCCTACGAGCCCGCCGAGCCGGTCACGTGGACCCGATGACCCCGGCGCGCCCACGAGGTGCCAGGCACCTCGTGGGCCCGGCGCGGATCGTGGTCATCGGCGGGGGGATCGCCGGGGTGTCGGTGGCGGCGGAGCTGGCGACCTCGGCGGCGGTGATCCTGCTCGAGGCCGAGACCGCCCTGGCCCACCACACCACCGGGCGGTCGGCGGCCATGTACCTGCCCGGCTACGGCAACGCCGTGGTCCGGACCCTCACCCTCGCCAGCCGGGTCGACTTCGACGCCCTGTCCGACGAGGCCGGCACGCCGATCCTCACGCCCCGGGCGACGATGTGGGTGGGCGGGCCCGACGACGACGCCGTGTTGAGGTCGCTGGCCGCCGAGAACGAGGTCGTGCGGCGCATCGACGGCGACGAGGTCGTCGCCCGCTGTCCGCACCTGCGGCGCGACCGCATCGGCGGGGGCGTGGTCGACGACGCCGGCTCCGACATCGACGTCGGGGTCCTGCACCAGGCCTACGTCCGCCGGCTGACGGGCGCCGGCGGGACGATCGAGCGCTCGGCCCGGGTCACGGCGATCGAGCGGCTCCCCGCCGGTGGCTGGCGGGTGTCCGCCGGGGCCCGCACGTGGGACGCCGACCTGCTGGTCGACGCCGCCGGCGCCTGGGCCGACGAGGTGGCGGTGCTCGCCGGCCAGCGACCCGTCGGCCTGCGCCCGCTGCGCCGCACCCTGTTCACCAGCCCGGTCGCCGCGGAGGTGGCCCCGAGCCCGCTGGTGGTCGACGCCCAGGAGCGGTGGTACGTGCGGGTCGACGCGGGCGTGGCGCTGGTGTCGCCGGCCGACGAGACACCCTCGCCCCCGTGCGACGCCCGCCCCGAGGAGCTCGACGTGGCCCGGGCACTGGAGGCGGTCAACGAGGTGAGCACCCTCGGGCTGCGCTCGGTCCGCACCGCCTGGGCCGGGCTCCGGACCTTCGCCCCCGACCGCTCGCCGGTGGCCGGCCCCCCGGCCGACGACCCGACCTTCGCCTGGTCCGCCGGCCAGGGCGGCTACGGCCTCCAGATGGCCCCCGCCCTGGCCCGGTCGGTGGCCGCCCTCGCCCTCGGCCAGCCCCTCCCGCCCGACGTCCCCCTCGACCCCGCCCACCTCTCCCCCGATCGTTTCTCGACCCCCTGACCCGAACCGGTGATCAGATCCGGCGGGAAACCGCCTGATCTGATCGCCACTTCGCCGGGGGGGTCGGCCTCAGGCGGAGCGGCGGTGGGCGCTGGGGGTGGTGCCCCGGACCCGACGGAAGGCGGTGCTGAAGCTGAAGGCGTCGGCATAGCCCACCCGGGCGGCCACGGCGGTGAGGTCGAGCCCGGGCTCGGACCGGAGGGCGTCGGCGGCCAGGGCCATGCGCCAGCGGGTGAGGTGGGCCAGGGGCGGTTCGCCGACCAGGTCGCGGAAGCGCCGGGCGAAGGCGGCCCGCGAGACGGCGCCCTCGGCGGCCAGGCCCGCCACCGTCCAGCGGCGCTCCGGGGCGGCGTGCATGGCGCGGAGGACCGGGCCCACCAGCGGGTCGGCCAGGGCCGTCGCCCACGACGGCACGGCGGCGGCCGGCGAGGACAACCAGGCCCGGATGGCGGCGAACAGCAGCAGCTCCATCAGCCGGTCGACGACCACCTGCGAGCCGGGCCGCTCGTCCTGGGTCTCGGTCGCCACCGCCGCCAGGACGGGGGCCACGAGCGGATCGGGCGGCACCACCAGCAGCGGCGGCAGGTCCCGCTCGAGGAGGGCGTAGACCTCGCCGTCGGTCCGGTACGACCCCAGCAGCACCGAGCCCGGCGCGTCGGGGTCGCCCCACGTCCGGCTACCGGAGCGGCCCCGCTGAGCCACGTTCTCGCCGGTGACGACGTCGTAGCAGTCCTCGCGATCGGTGATGCGGACGCCGGGCGGCGTCTCGGGGTGATCACCCATGTGGAGCGGGACGCCACCGCAGGCCACCGCCACGGCGCCCTCGGGGAGGTGGACGGGCTCGTCGTCGCCGTGGCCGATCCACGCCTCGCCCCGCACGACGGCGGCGAGCATGCAGGGATCGGCGACGGTCATCTCCAGGCCCCAGGGCGCGGTCACCAGCGAGCGGCCCACCATCGAGCCCTGCACCCGGATCCGGGCCAGGGCGGTGTCGAGGGCGTCCACTCCGATCACGGTAGACGCTCGCACAGGCTTTGGCGCCTCTGAGGCATGGATCGTCCACATCCGCCGGCGCACGCTGGCCGTCATGACCACACCAACCACCTCCACCCCCACCGTCGTGATCGGCGCCACCGGCAAGACCGGGCGCCGGGTCGCGGCCCAGCTCGAGACGGCCGGGCAGGCCGTCCGTCCCGCCTCCCGGTCCCTCGCCACCCGCTTCGACTGGGACGACCCGACCACCTGGGCGCCCGCCCTCGACGGCGCCGCCGGCCTCTATCTCGTGCCGCCCGAGAGCGGCGACCTGGCCCCGTTCGTGGCCGAGGTCGAGCGCTCGTCGGTCGACCGGGTCGTGCTGCTCTCGGCCCGGGCCCTCGGCCAGTCGGGCGACGACCACCTGGAGCGGTTCGAGGACGCCGTCACCGGGTCGACGCGGCCGTGGACGATCCTCCGCCCGTCGTGGTTCGCCCAGAACTTCGACGAGGGCTTCTACGCGCCGGGCATCGCCGAGGGCGCCCTCCGCCTCCCCGTGGGGACCGGCCGGGAGCCCTTCATCGACGCCGACGACATCGCCGCCGTGGCCGTCGCCGCCCTCACCGAGCCGGGCCACGAGGGCCGGATCTACGAGCTGTCCGGCCCCGAGGCCATCACCTTCACCGAGGCCGTCGCCGTCATCGCCGAGGCCAGCGGGCGCGACCTCGTCTTCGCCGCCGTCGAGCCCGACGCCTGGGCCGCCGAGATGCGCGGCCACGAGGTCCCGCCGCCCGTCATCGACCTCCTCGGTCACCTCTTCGCCGCCATCCGGGCGGGCGAGAACGACCACGTCTCGACCGGCGTCACCGATGCTCTCGGCCGCCCGCCGACGACGTTCGCGGCGTGGGCCCGGAAGGCCTTCGGATCTTGATAGTGGCCACTCCTTGTCCACTTTGGGGGTGCACGATGGCATCAGGTCGCACCGAGCGGCCGCACCGACCCAGGAGAGACCCGTGGACATCACGCTCGAGCTCGTCGCCATCCCCGTCACCGACATCGACCGGGCCAAGGCCTTCTACGAGCAGGTCGGCTTTGCGACCGACCACGACCACACCGTGAGTGACGAGATCCGCTTCGTCCAGATGACCCCACCCGGCTCCGCCTGCTCGATCGCCTTCGGCAAGGGGCTCACCGAGATGGCGCCGGGCTCGCTCGACAACATGCAGGTGTGCGTGACCGACATCGAGGCGGCCC
>DASYLG010000283.1:0-10226 GCA_036009685.1 Iamia sp.
AACATCATCGGCGAGCGCGTGCTCGGTCTCCCCAAGGAGCCGGGTCCCGCCAAGGACACCCCCTACTCCGAGCTCCCCAAGAACGGCTGACGCTCGACCGCCGTGGCACCATGACGCGGTGTCCGGGGGGATCGAGCCCACGCTGAGCCGGCGCCGCGCCCTCGGGCTCCTCGGGGGCGTGGCCGCCCTCGGCGCGCTGGGAGCGTGCTCGTCGGGGGATGACGGCGGCCGCCGGGCCGCGCCCCGCCGCGTCCCCGACCCGGCGGGGTTCGTCCGGACCCGGTGGGCGGCGGATCCGTGGGCCCTCGGCGCCTACTCGTACCTGCCGGTGGGGGCCACGCCGTCGCGGCGGGAGACCCTGGCCGAGCCGATCGACGGGTGGCTCCACCTGACGGGCGAGGCCGTCTCGACCGGTGCACCGGCGACCGTGCACGGCGCCCGGGCGGCGGGCGTGGCGGCCGCCGACGCCGTCCTGGCCCACGACGACGGGGCCGCCGTCGTCGTGGTGGGCGCCGGAGCCGCCGGCGCGGCGACGGCCCGGGCGCTGGCCGAGGCCGGCCTCGAGGTCGTCGTCGTCGAGGCCCGGGACCGGACCGGGGGCCGCATCGCCACCACCGCGCCCGCCGGCTGGCCCATCCCGGTCGAGCTGGGGGCCTCGTTCGTCCACGATGTCGACGCCAGCGGGTCGGCCGAGCGGCTGGGCGAGCTCGAGGTGGCGGCCGAGCCGTTCACCTACGCTACGTCGTACCTCGGCCGGAGCGACCAGCGGCTGGCCGACGGCGACGAGGCCTACGCCTCCGGATACGCCGCCATCGAGGCCGCCGTGGCCTGGGCCGACGAGGGCGAGACCGACACGTCGCTGGCCATCGCCCTCCAGCGTTCGGGGGCGGCCGCCGAGGCCGACGCCGACGGTCTGGCCTTGGCCCGGCGCTCCGAGGTCGAGGTCGAGCTGGGCGTCGACGCCGGCGATCTGTCGGCCTGGTGGGGACTGGACGAGGGCACGACGGGCGACGACCTGGTCGTGGTGGGCGGCTATGGCGCTCTCGTCGACGCCGACCTGGACGGCATCGACGTCCGTCTCGACTGGCCGGTGGCGTCGATCGACCTCACCGGCGACCGCATCGTCCTCACCGCCGACGACGGGCGCCGGGTCGAGGCCGACCAGGTCGTGGTCACGGTGCCGCTCGCCGTCCTGGCCGCCGACCGCATCCGGTTCACGCCCCCGCTGCCCGACGCCCACCGCGAGGCCATCGCCACCATCGGGACAGGGCTCCTCGACAAGGTCTGGCTGCGCTGGGACGAATCGTGGTGGACCGACGAGGCCGAGGTCTGGTCGACCGTCGACGGCCCCTTCGAGTGGTGCAACCTGCTGCCCGCCACCGGAGAGGCCGTCCTCCTCGCCTTCATCGGCGGATCCGCAGCCCGGGAGTGGTCCGACCGCCGCGACGACGACCTCCAGACGGCCGCCCTCGCCGACCTGGCCCGCCTCCACCGCGCCGGCTGGTAACCGGTCGCCCTAGTCCGACTTAGTCGGATACATTGGACCCATGACCACGGTCAACATGCACGAGGCCAAGACCCACCTCTCCCGCCTCGTCGCCCGGGTCGAGGCCGGCGAGGAGATCACCATCGCCCGGGCCGGCCGCCCCGTCGCCCGGCTGGTCGCGCCCGAGAGCCGCCAGCAGCCCCGCAAGCTCGGCCTGTGGAAGGGCAAGGTCCGGATCCCGGACGACTTCGACGAGACGCCGGAGTGGCTCATCCGTGAGTTCGAGGACGGGCCCGTCTTCCCGCCCGATCCCGAGTGAGCTACCTCCTCGACACCCACACCTTCATCTGGGGCCAGGCGAACGACCTTCGTCTCGGCCCGGCGACCATCGAGATCATGGTCGACCCCTCCGCGCCCGTGTACCTGTCGGTCGCCTCGGCCTGGGAGATGTCGATCAAGGCGGCACGGGGCCGCCTCGAGGTGCCCGACGACCTCGGGGCGATCCTCGACGAGGCGGGCTTCGACGTCCTGACGATCGATCTGCGGCACACGGACGAGGTGCGGCGCCTGCCCCTCCACCACAAGGACCCGTTCGACCGGATGCTCGTGGCGCAGGCGCGGGTCGAGGGTCTGGCCCTGGTGACGTCCGATCCGGCCATGGCCGCCTACGACGTCGACCTGATCGACGCTCGGCTCTGAGCGCCGCGCCTACTCGTACTTGAGGCCCATCTCCCTGAGCATGGGGAGGAGGTTCTGGGGGGCGTCGGGCGGGAGGGCCCCGGGGGCGTAGGTGACCGAGGTCAGGGTGCCGGTCCACGGGTCGCAGCCCCGCTCCTGGTACTTGCTCCACACGACCGGTGAGCGCCGATCGATGCCCACGTCGATGCCCTCGAACGGCGCCATGCCGAACAGGCACGGCCAGCCGGTGTCCCGGCCCACCTCGATGCCGTCGACCGACAGCACCGGGTCCCACACCGCCCCACCCGGGGCGACCAGGTCGAGCGTGACCTCCCGAGCGCCGGGCGCCGGGCGGGCCGCGCTGATCCGGCGGATGCGCCCACGACCGTCGTTGTGGGCGGCGTGGAGGCCCTGCGTGTCGATCCACACCGTGTAGCCGCCGCCCTGGTCGCCGTGGGCCACCAAGGTGCCACGGTCGTCGGGGCCGAGATCGACCCGGATGGTGATGGAGCAGCTGCGGAGGAAGATGAGCTGGAGCGAGCGCCACCGCTCGAGGGTCGGCGTCCCCGGCCGGAGCGTCACGGGCTGCTCGAACGCCGCCTGGTGGGGCGGGCGGATCAGGTACTTCACCTGGCTGCCCTCGTCGAGGGGGTACACCTGGTTGGCCCACGCCGCCTCCTCCCAGCGGGCGACGAGCTGGGCCAGCTGGTCGGGCTGCTCGAGGGCCAGGTCGCGGGTCTGGGTGGGGTCGGCGGCCATGTCGTAGAGCTCCCACTCGCCCTCGTCGAACGGGGTCAGCGGGTGGTGCAGCGTGACCGCCTCCCAGTCGCCCGACCGGTAGCCCCGATGGCCGATCATCTCGACGTACTGCTCGGGGTGAGTCGTCTCCACCGACGGGTCGGCCAGCAGAGGGGCGAAGCTGACGCCGTGCAGCGGCCGCACGGGTCGGGCGCCGGACACCGCCGGGTGATCCAGGCCGCACAGCTCGAGCAGCGTGGGCAGCACGTCGGTGACGTACTGGTACGGCCGGCGCAGCTCGCCGCCGCCGCCACCGACCGGGCCATGGACGACGAACGGGACCTGGTGACCGCCGGCGTGGGCGTTGATCTTGTACAGCCGGAACGGCGTGTTGCCGGCCATGGCCCAGCCCCGGGGGTAGTGCGGGGTGGTGGTCGGCCCGCCCATCTCGTCGATGCGAGCCAGGTCGACCTCGATGTCGTTCTCCGCCATCAGGTGCACGTAGTACGAGCCGGTGCCATCGACCTCGCCCTCGCGGGAGGCGCCGTTGTCGGAGGTGAAGACGATGATCGTGTCGTCGAGCTCGCCCATGGCGTCGAGCTCGGCCACCATCCGGCCCAGGTTCTCGTCGATGTTGGAGACCATGGCGGCGTAGATCTCCATGTACCGGGATGCCAGCCGCCGCTGCCCCTCTCCCAGCTCGTCCCACGGCGCGACGTCGTTTCCGGGCTCGCCGTTGCGGGGCGGGAGGATGGTCTCCTCCGGAAGGATGCCGAGCACCTTCATCCGCTCGAAGCGCTCCTGGCGGAGCTGATCCCAGCCACCGTCGTAGCGCCCCCGGTACCGGGCGATGTCCTCGGCCTTGGCGTGGAGCGGGGCGTGCACGGCGCCATGGGCCACGTAGAGGAAGAACGGCTTGGTCGGGTCCGACGCCTTGGCCGCCTTCACCATGGCCAGGGCCCGGTCGGTGATGTCGTCGGTGAAGTAGTAGCCCTCGGGGTACTGGTCGACCTCGACGGTGTGGTTGTCCTCGACCAGGCGGTGCGGGTGGTGCAGGTCGGTGAAGCCGTCGAGGAAGCCGTAGTAGCGGTCGAAGCCGCGCTGGCAGGGCCACGAGTGCCGCGACCCGCCCTCGTGCTGGTCCGAGTCCTTGGTCAGGTGCCACTTGCCGACCATGGCGGTGAAGTAGCCGGCGTCGCGGTAGATCTCGGCCGCGGTGGCCACGTCGGCGGCGATCTCCATGGCGTAGCCCGGGAAGCCCGGGTCGCTGTGGGCCACGGTGCCCACCCCGGCGCTGTGAGGGTTGAGCCCCGTCAGCAGCGACGCCCGCGTCGGCGAGCACATCGGCGTCGAGTGGTAGTCGGTGAACCGGAGGCCGGCCGCCGCCAGCCGATCGATGTGGGGCGTGGCGATCTCGGAGCCGTAGCAACCCAGGTCGGAGTAGCCCAGATCGTCCACCAAGACGACGATGACGTTGGGCTTGCCGGCGGCGTCGGCCCGCGGCGGCCACCACGACTCCGACCCGGCGAAGGTGCGCCCGACCTTCCCCTCGAAGCCGGGGTAGGTGCCACGGGGCGTAGGCCGCTCGGAGGCGGTGGCGTCGGTCATGGTGGTGATGCTGCCAGACCTGACGATCCGTCAGGTCGCACTGCGCCCGTTGGGCTCGCGGCTAGCCCGCGCTGGCCACGAGCTGTTCGACGCTGGGCATCTCACTCGACTTCCGAAGGGCCGGCATGGGTAGCTGCGCCACGGTCCCCGGCAGCGCGTCCTCATCGGGCTGCGGCCCGTACTTCGAGGCCAGGCTCAGCGCGTCCTCCGGCCGCTTCACGAGGAGGAGGATCTCCTTGACGTTGATCAGCTTGATGTGGAGGCCGTCGCGCTTCGCTCGGGCGACCTCTTCGTGAGCACCACGAGTGAAGCTGAACGCCACGAAGTAGCCCGTGTCGTGCCCGGCGCGGCGAACCGCCGTCTCGAACGTGTCGATCGCCTCCCGACCGACGCGGTCGACCTTCTTGACCTGGATCGGGTCGCGGGTCAGGAACCAGTACCCATCGATGCCCATGTCTCCGGTCTTCCTCGGGTTGTGGGTCCCGTTGAGCGCGTTGATCACCCAGTTCTGGAACTCGAAGGGAGCGAGCTCCCGAACTCGCGCCTCGTTGTCAGGCATGTCCACGATGCGCGGGAACTGCCGGGTCTGGTTCCAGAGACGGCGCTTCATGATCTCCATCGCCGTCGGCGAGATGTCGATGCCGACCCAGCGTCGTCCCAGTCGATCGGCGACGGCCACGGTCGTGCCACAACCGCAGAAGGGGTCGAGCACGACATCGCCCTCCCTGCTGCTCGCCTGGATGATGCGCTCCAAGAGCGGCTCCGGCTTCTGCGTCGGGTAACCCCGTCGCTCCTTCGCCGAGTTGTTCAGCTTGTCGATCTCCCACGTGTCGTCGATCGGTCGGCCGTAGGCCATGGCCTCGTCCAGGTACCGCCGGACCCGCTGACCACCTCCGGCATCCGACATCACGTAGCGGCGACCATCGGCCTCTTCGTAGACCTTCTGCTTGCGGACCTTCAGGTACTGCTCCTCGGAGTCCCAAGGGACGGTGGGCGCGGCGAAGAACTGCCCGTCCGACTTGCCGTAGAACAGGATCGAGTCCCGGCGTCGCTCGTAGTGACGGGCCATCTTCTTGTTCCACCCGCTGTAGTGCCAGCCGAGCTCGTTCCTGAACTGGCGGTATCCGAACACCTCGTCCATCATCACGCGGAGGTAGCTGTTCGCATGCCAGTCGCAGTGGACGTAGATCGAGCCGGTTGACTTGAGGACGCGATGGAGCTCGACGATCCGCTCCCGCATCCACTCGACGTAGTGGGTGATCCCGCCGGCGAACCGATCTTCGAAGGACCGCACCTCGGCCTCGTCTCCCCAGATGACCTCGTAGGTCCGGTTCGAGAAGAACGGCGGATCGAGGTAGACGAGATCCACGGACTCATCCGGGAACGACGCCAACCGATCAGCATTGTTGTTGCAATAGAGGACGTTGGTGTCCACGGCCCCCCCTCCCTTCCCCTTTGGTGAAAGATCCTAGGCGCACTGCCGAGAAAGGGCCAGGGTCGCCTGTCCTCTACATCGGGCCCCACTGGGGTGGACGCTTCTCGGCGAACGCCGCCATCGCCTCGGCCAGGTTGCCGCTGAAGCTGCCCAGCGCCTGCGTGCGGTTCTCCATCTCCACCGCATGACGCAGCGACGGCGCGTCGAGCGCGGCGTGGAGACCGGACTTGGTCAGCTCGAGGCCGAACTCGTGCTGGGCCGCGACCTGGCGGGCGAGGTCGAGGGCGACCTCGAGGTGCGACCCCTCGGGCGCCAGGGCGTTGAGCATGCCGAAGGCATCGGCCTCCTCGCCCGAGAAGTGGCGGCCGGTGAGCATCAGCTCCGAGGCCCGGGTCACACCCACGATCCGCGGCAGCAGGTAGCTGGTGCCCACGTCGCAGGACGAGAGGCCGATGTTGATGAACACGGCCCCGAACCGGGCCGACGGCGTGGCCACCCGCAGGTCCGCCGCCAGCGCGATGGCCAGCCCGCCGCCGACCGCCGGCCCGTGGACGGCCGCGACGATCGGCTTGGGGTGCTCGTGGAGGGCGACGATCAACCCGGCCACGTGCTGCTGGGTCCGCCACACCTGGCCCACCGGACCCCGCCCTTCGGCGTCGGGCGCCGGGTCCCGCTCGCCCGACAGGTCGGTGCCGGCGCAGAAGCCCCGCCCCTCCCCCGCGATGACGATCGCCCGCACCGACCGGTCGTGGCGCAGGTCGTCGAGCGCCGCGATCAGGTCGGAGATCAGCGTCGCCGACAGGGCGTTGATCCGGTCCGGGCGGTCGAGGGTGACGACGGCGACCCCGTCGTCGTGCCGATCCGTGCGCACGAAGGCCATCGGTCGATCCTGTCCCGGTCAGCCCTCGGGGGTGACGGTGTCCTGGGTGGCGGCCTTGACCTCGGGGCCGGCGGAGCCGGTCTCGGCATCGTGGTCGTGGCGGGCTCGGATGGCCGCGAGGAAGCGGTGGGTGGCCCCGACGGTGGCGAGGGTGCGGCGGGAGTCGAAGACCTCGAAGGCGTGTTGGGCCCCCTGCAGCTCGGCGTAGACGACGGGCTGCTTCGACTCGGAGCGGAGCATGGCCACGAACGATCGGGCCTGCTCGACCGGCACGAGGGTGTCGTTGCTGCCGTGGACGACCATGAAGGGCGGGGCATCGGGCCCGACCCAGCTCATGGTCGACGCCTTGTCCCAGGTCTCCCGGGCGTCGTCGATCCGGCTCTTGAGCACTGTCTTGCCGAGGAAGTCCTCCATGCCGGCCATGCCGGTGCCGTCCCGGTTGGTCCAGTCGTAGACGCCGTAGAAGGGCACCGCGGCGACGACGGAGGTGTCGGCCTCCTCGAAGCCGGGCTGCCACTCGGGCTCGTTGGGCGAGAGGGCCGCCAACGACGAGAGGTGGCCCCCGGCGGAGCCACCGGTGATGGCGACGAAGTCGGGGTCGCCACCGTGCTCGGCGATGTTGGCCTTGATCCAGGCGATGGCCCGCTTCACGTCGACGATGTGGTCGGGCCACGTGCTGCGGGGGCTCAGCCGGTAGTTGATGGCGACGCAGACCCAGCCCCGCTCGGCCATGTGCGCCATGAGCGGCGTCGCCTGCTGCTCCTTGTCGCCCATGATCCAGGCCCCGCCGTGGACCTGGAGGAGCACGGGGGCCTTCCCGTCCCTCGGCAGGTCCTCCCGGGCCCAGACGTCGAGCTGGTTGCGCTTGCCGAACTCGCCGTAGGAGAGGTTCCGGGCCCGCCGCCACGACCTGGCGTGGTTGGCGATCGGACCGCTGACCAGCCGGCGGCGGACGATCGAGCGGTCGACGGCCGGGAGCGGGTCGCGGCCCTCGTCGAGCTCGTCGCCCAGACCGTCGCGCAGCGCCTGCTCGAAGACACCGGGCGCCTCGGCGGCCTGGTTCCAGATGCGGACCAGGGTGCCCCACGACCCGATCGACAGGCCCAGCCCGACCAGGCCGGTCGGCGTGCGCAGGGCGCCCTTGGTGGCGTACCGCAGGGTGACGAGGGCCTGCCATCCGATGGCGTGGAGCGGCAGCTCGGACGTGATCCACCCGGGGAAGAAGCACGCCATGGCACCGCGACCCTGGCGGGTCAGGGGCTGGCGGGCGTTGGCGGTGTTCAGCGCCCCGATCGCCGATCCGACCAGCAGGTCGCGGCCTGCCTTCCGAGCCCTCTTCCGCTTCGCCGCTGACCGGGGTGCACGAGCCATCCCCCCATGATGCCCTCCTGGACACCTGTCAGGTCAGTCCGGCGCCTCGGTTCGCTCCGGGGTGGACCGTCGGACGTAGCGTCCGGCGGTGAGCGAGCGCCGCGAGGGAACCAGACAGCACGGTTGTCTCTCCGGCAGTGGAGCGAGCGCAGAGAGTGGGGTCATCGGCGCTCATCGGTGCCCGTCCTCGGCGACCGGCCTGGATGTGTCCCACCTCCGGATGAGGCACCGATGAGCGTGTGGGTGCTGGTCGGCGTGGCGGGCTCGGTGGCGCTGGCGGCCGGCGCCCAGCAGCTCGTGGGCTTCGGCTTCGCCTTGATGGCGATGCCCCTGCTGTCGGCATTGGTCGGTCCGCGCGACGCCGTCGCCCTGGCGGCCCTGGCGTCGCTGGCCGGCGGCACCGCCATGGCCTGGCGCCTCCGCGATCGGGTGGCCCGGCCGGTGCTCCGCCGGCTGGTCATCGGGGCCGTGTTCGGCCTGCCGCTGGGTGTGCTGACGCTGGGCAACGTGCCCGAGACGCCATTGCGGATCGCCGTCGCTGGGGCCGTGCTGGTCATGGTCGTGGTCCTGGTCGCCGGGCTGCGGATGGCCGACGAGAGCCCGCGCACCGAGGTCGGGGCCGGGTTCGTGTCGGGCGCCATGGGCGCCGCCATCGGGATCGGCGGGCCGCCCGTGGTCCTCGTCCTCCAGGCCGCCCGCATGGAGCAGCACCCGTTCCGGGCCACCACGGTGACCTTCTTCGCCCTGTGCAACGTGGCCACCTTGCCCCTGGTCCTGGGGACGGGCGTGGTCGACCTCGACCGCTGGCCGGCGGCGCTGGTGGCCGTGCCTGCCGCCCTGGCCGGCAGCCGGGCCTGCGAGGGCCTCGCCCACCGGGTGTCGGCCGAGCAGTTCCGGCCCCTCGCCCTCGGCCTCCTGGTCGTCGCGGCCGGTGTGGCCCTCGCCTCGGCCTTCTAGGAGGGCTCGTCGTCGGGGGTGGTCTCGACGACGCCGGCGAGGGTCGCCAGACCCATGGCCAGGTTGGCCGCCGACTCGACCACCAGGTACAGGTGCCGCTTGGCCAGATCGCCCTGGCCCTTGAGGGGCGGATCGCCCAGCGAAGCCAGGACGGCGGTGGCGTCCTCGGCCCGGGTGATCGGCGCCGGCGGCTCGAGCGGTGGGACCGGCTTCCAGAGATCGACGGCCTTGGGCTTCTTGCCCCGACGGCGACGCGATTGCTTGGACTGCGTCATGCCGGGACCCCCGCGGCGTCGGAGGAGACATCGTCGGAGGGCATGTCGTCCTCGGTGAGCAGGGAGTCCGTGCGCAGCCCCAAGGCGACGCGCAGCTGGGCGGCGTCGAGGTCCGACAGCGAGCTGGACTTGGGCAGGACCAGGTCGGCGATGTGGCGCTTGCCCGCCACGACCTCCTCGACCCGCTCGTCGACGGTGCCCGGGCAGACGAGGCGGTGCGAGATGACGGTGCGGGTCTGGCCGATGCGCCAGGCCCGGTCCCGGGCCTGGTCCTCGACGGCCGGGTTCCACCAGCGGTCGTAGAGCACGACGTGGCTGGCGGCGGTGAGGTTGAGCCCCGTGCCCCCGGCCTTGAGCGACAGCACCAGGGCGCCGGCGCCCTCCAGCTCCTGGAACTCGGCGATCATGCGGTCGCGGGCGCCCCGGGCCAAGCCGCCGTGGTAGCAGGAGACGGGCTGGCCCGTGACCGAGGTCAGGTGGTCGGCCAGCTTCACGCCCCACGATGCGAAGTGGGTGAAGATCAGGACCTTCTCGCCCGAGGCGAACACCGAGTCGACGATCTCCTCCAGCCGGGCCAGCTTGCCCGAGCGGCCGGCGAGGGGCTGGCCGTCGTCCTGGTAGTTCACGGGGTGGTTGCAGATCTGCTTGAGGGCCGTGATCGCGGCGAGGATCGCGCCCTTCTTGGTTTCGCCGAGTGCCGCTGAATCCGAGACACTCTTCACCAGTTCGTCGAGCACCGCTTGATAGAGCCCGATCTGCTCGGGGGTCATCGTGCAGTGGTCGAGCTCGTCGATCTTG
>DASYLG010000284.1:0-6041 GCA_036009685.1 Iamia sp.
CTTCGACCCGACCGTCGAGGCGCGCTCGGGACTGGACGTCGACGACCTCAAGCCCGGGGTCGCCGCCGATGTCGCCGACCAGCGCGAGTTCGGCTCGCTGGCCAACGCCCTCTCGTTCGTCAGGAGCGGCGAGGCGCCGGACGAGCCACCGGCGACGACCACGACGACCACCGAGGACCGGCCGACCACGTCGTCGACGACCACCACCACCCAGGCCGGCGGGTCGACCACCACCGCCGGCGAGGCCACGAACGTGCCGCCGACCACGGCCGCGAAGTGACCGGCGGCGGGGGCCCGGACTCGTGATCGAACGGCTGCGGCGCAACGCCGAGCTGACCTTGCTCCTCATGGGCATGGCCGTCTTCGGCGGCGCCTACGCCCTCGCCAGCCTGGGTCGCTCGGCGTCGGTGCCGGCCAACATCGGGCCCTTCCTGGCCTTCGTCGTCGGCCTGTTCGTGCTGGCCCACCTGGCCGTGCGCCGGCTGGCCCCCGGCGCCGACGGCACCCTCCTGCCGCTCGGCGGGCTGCTCAACGGCATCGGCTACGTGTTCATCGCTCGCATCGAGCCCGACCTGGCGTCGAAGCAGGCGCTCTGGACGGCGGTCGGGATCCTGGCCTTCATCGCCACCCTGTACTTCGTCAAGCGCCCCCGCGACCTCGAGCGCTACCGCTACAGCGCCCTGCTCATCGGCATCGGGCTGATCATGCTCCCGCTCGTCCCGGTGCTCGGGAACGAGGTCAACGGGGCCCGCATCTGGATCCAGGCCGGGCCGCTGAACTTCCAGCCCGGCGAGGTGGCCAAGATGGCCCTCGTCGTGTTCTTCGCCGCCTACCTGGTCGAGAAGCGCGAGCTGCTGGCCCTGCCGTCGTGGCCCAAGAGCCGGCCGATCCTGCCCGACCCCAAGCACCTCGGTCCCGTGATGGTGGCCTGGGGCGTGGCCATGGTCGTGATCATGGCCGAGAAGGACCTGGGCACCGCCCTCCTCTTCTTCACCCTCTTCATGGTGATGCTGTGGGTCTCGACCGGGAAGGCCCGCTTCCTCGTCGTCGGGTTCAGCCTCTTCGCCCTGGGCGCCCTGTTCGCCTTCTCACAGTTCGCCCACGTCCAGCAGCGCATCGATTCGTGGATCAACCCGTGGGCCGACCCCAACGGGCCGGGCGGGTTCCAGATCCTCCGGGGCTGGTTCTCCATGGCCGACGGGGGCATCGGCGGCCGCGGGCTGGGCCTGGGGCTCAACAACATCCCCGAGGCCGAGAACGACTTCATCTTCGCCGTCATCGGCGAGGAGCTGGGCCTCCTCGGCACCACCGCGGTCATCGTCGCCTTCCTCCTCATCGTGGGCAGCGGCCTGCGCATCGCCCTCAGCCAGACGGGGTCGTTCGAGAAGCTGCTGGCCACCGGTCTCACCACCCTGTTCGGCGTCCAGGCCTTCATCATCCTGGGCGGCGTCACCCGGCTCCTCCCCCTCACCGGCGTGGTCCTCCCGTTCGTGTCCTACGGCGGCTCGGCCCTCCTCGTGAACTACATCCAGCTGGCGCTCCTGATCCGGCTGTCCGACGACGCCCACACCCGCGTGCAGCGCCGGGCCCGGCGCGCCCCCATCCCCGCGGCGGCCACCCCGTGAACATGGACCGCCAGATCAAGCGGCTGGGCATCGCCCTCGGCCTCTGCTTCCTCGCCCTGTTCGCCCAGGTCAACTACATCCAGTTCTGGCAGGCCGACCGGATCAACGACGAGCCCATCAACCAGCGCCAGGAGCAGCGGTCGTTCAACAGTCCCCGAGGCGACATCGTCTCGGCCGACGGCGTGCTGCTGGCCACCTCCGAGGAGAACCGGGGCGGCTTCGCCTTCCGCCGGCTCTACCCCGAAGGGGCCCTGTTCGGCGGGGTCACCGGCTACTACAGCTTCAACCTGGGCAGCACCGGGGTGGAGTCCACCTACGAGGAGGACCTCTCCGGGTCCAACCCCGAGATCTCGCTGAGCCGACTCTCCGACCTGTTCAGCGAGCACGAGAACTTCGGGAACGTCCAGCTGTCGCTCTCGGCCGCCGTCCAGCGGGTCGCCACCGAGCAGCTGGGCGAACGGGAGGGATCGGTCGTGGCCCTCGACCCCCGCACCGGTGCCATCGACGCCATGGTCAGCTTCCCGTCGGTCGACCCCGGCCCGCTCGCCACCAACAACCAGGATTCGATCGACATCAAGACCCTGCTCGACGCCGACCCGGAGAAGCCGCTGCTGTTCCGGGCCTACCGGGAGATCTTCTTCCCCGGCTCGACGTTCAAGGTCGTCACCGCCTCGGGAGCCGTCGAGCGGAACCAGGTGCGCGACAACTACGCCAACGCGACCACCTTCGACATCCAGTTCTCCGACCGCGACCTGGGGAACTTCAACGGCGGCGAGTGCGGTGGCAACCTGGTCCAGATCATGCAGGTGTCCTGCAACACCGCCTTCGCCCAGATGGGCGTCGATCTGGGGTCGGCCAACCTGGCCGGGGCGGCCAACGCCTACGGCTTCAACGACGAGATCCCCATCGACCTCCCCAACCCCGCCGTGTCGGTCATCCCCGAGACGTTCCCGACCGACCAGGGCAACGGGCCCCTGGCCCGGGCCTCGATCGGGCAGGGCGACGTCCAGGCCAGCCCGCTGCAGATGGCCCTGGTGGCCGCCGGGGTGGCCCACGGTGGCTCGGTGATGACGCCCCACGTCATGGCCCGGATCACCGACCAGGACGGCGAGGAGATCCGGTCGTTCGAGGACACCGAGTGGCGCCGGGCCCTCTCCGCCGACGCCAACACGGTGGTCCACGACGCCATGGTCGCCACCGCCGAGGGCGGCTCGGCCGAGGGCCTCCTCATCCCGGGGATGACGGTCGGCGGCAAGACCGGCACGGCCCAGCTGGGTGGTGACGGTCCGCCCCGATCGCACGCCTGGATCATCGGCTTCGCCGGCCCCGAGGGCGGGGAGGCCACGGTGGCCGTGGCCGTGATCGTCCAGGGCCAGCCGGGCACCGACCAGACCGGTGGTGCGGTCGCCGCCCCCATCGCCAAGGCCGTGATGGAGGCCGTGCTGGCCGAGCGGGGCAGCCGATGAGGGGTCGAGCCGCTGCCGGGATGCTCCGTCTGCCGGGCCGTAGTGTGGGCAGTGCGCCCCCTTGCTGCCATGAGTGACGACGACCGCCCGACGTACAACGGCCGCTACGAGGTCCAGCGCCGCGTCGCCCGCGGCGGCATGGCCGACGTCTTCCTGGCCAAGGACCTGCTGCTGGCCCGGCCGGTGGCGGTCAAGGTCCTGTTCCCCGAGTTCGCCAGCGACCCCGCCTTCGTGGCCCGCTTCCGGCGCGAGGCCCAGGCCGCCGCCAACCTCAACCACCCCAACATCGTGGGCGTCTACGACTGGGGCCAGGAGGGTGGCACCTACTACATCGTCATGGAGTTCATCGACGGGCGCAGCCTGTCGGAGATCCTCCGCACCCAGGGCACGCCCCCGCCCAAGACCGCCGCCGGGATCGCCGCCGACGTGGCCGCCGCCCTCGGCTTCGCCCACCGCAACGGCGTGGTCCACCGCGACATCAAGCCGGGCAACATCATGATCACCAACGGCGGGTCGGTGAAGGTGGCCGACTTCGGGATCGCCCGGGCCATGCACGCCTCGGCCGAGGACAACCTGACCCAGACCGGGTCGGTGATGGGCACGGCCACCTACTTCTCGCCCGAGCAGGCCCAGGGCCACAACGTCGACCAGCGCAGCGACCTCTATTCGCTGGGCATCGTCATGTACGAGATGGCCCACGGGAAGCCGCCGTTCGTGGCCGACAGCCCCATCGCCGTCGCCTACAAGCACGTCCAGGAGCCCCCGCCGCCGCTGCGCGAGGCCCACCCCGAGGTGCCCGTCGGCTACGAGGCCATCACCATGCGCCTCCTCGCCAAGACGCCCGACGACCGCTATCCCGACGCCGAGGCTCTGCGGGCCGACCTCCGCCGCTTCACCGAGGGCCAGAAGGTCCGGGCCCCCGCCGTCGTGGCCGGGGCCGCGGCCGCCGCCGCGGGAGCCGCCGTCATCGGGGCCGCCACCGGCACCGGCACGAACCCGGCGACCGGAGCGGCGGCGCCGATCAGCGACGGCACCGTCGCCGGACTCGCTCCCGCCCGACCCGGCACGGGGGTCGGCCAGTCCGTCCCCCGCACCCCTCCCCCGCCCGAGCCGGAGCCCGCCTACGACCAGGCCCGACGGTCGCGCACCGGGTGGTTCATCCTCCTGCTGGTGCTGCTCCTCGCCGTCCTGGGCGGGCTGCTGTGGCTGTTCGCCTCGACGCTGGGCATCGGCGACGAGACCACCGTCGAGGTCCCCGACGTCACCGGCACACCCCTGGTCGAGGCGCGCGAGACCCTGAGCGACGCCGGCTTCGTGGTCGACATGGTCCCGCAGCGCCAGGCCAGCGAGACGATCGCCGTCGACTCGGTGATCAGCCAGGACCCGCCGGGCGGCGAGCAGGCCGAGGAGGGGAGCACGGTGCGCCTCGTGGTGTCGAGCGGGCCGGAGGCGGCGGCGACGATCGCCATGCCCGACGTCGTGGGCCTGTCCTACCGCGACGCCCTCGCCATGCTCACCGAGGACGGCTTCACCAACGTCCTGCGGCGCGAGCGCCCCGACGCCGAGGCCCCCTTCGACGAGGTCCTCTTCCAGAACCCGCAGGTCAACGCCCCGACGGCGCTCGACTTCGCCATCACGCTCACGGTCTCCTCGGGCGAGCCGCCGACCACGGAGACCACGCTGCCGCCCGTGACCCAGCCGCCCGTGACCCAGCCGCCGGAGACCGAGCCCCCGGAGACCGAACCGCCGGAGACCGAGCCCCCCGCGACCGATCCACCGGTGACCGAGTCGACCAGCACGACGACGTCCACGACGACCACGACCACCACGACGCTGCTGCCCGGCCCCTGAGGCCGGAGCCGGTCAGCCGGCGGCGGGCTCGCCGGCGGCGGCGAGGAAGGTGCGGAGCAGGTCGTGGCCCCCGACGGTCAGGATCGACTCGGGGTGGAACTGGACGCCCTCGGTCGGCGCCTCGCGATGGCGCAGCCCCATCACCAGCCCGTCGTCGCTCTCGGCGGTGATCTCCAGCGTGGCCGGCACCGTGGCCCGGTCGACGACGAGCGAGTGGTAGCGGGTCGCCTCCAGGGGCTGGGGCAGGCCGGCGAACACCCCCTGGCCCTCGTGGCGCACCAGCGAGGTCTTGCCGTGCATCACCTGGGGGGCCCGGACGACGGTGCCACCGAAGACCTCGCCGATGCACTGGAGGCCGAGGCACACGCCCAGCACGGGGGTGCGGCGCTCGGTGAAGGCCCGGATCACGTCGTTGGAGATCCCGGCCTCGGTCGGGGTGCCGGGCCCGGGTGACACCAGCACGGCGTCGGGGGCCCGCTCGAGGGCCTGGGCCACGGTGATCTCGTCGTTGCGGACGACCTCGGGCTCGGCTCCGAGCTCCCCGAGGTACTGCACGAGGTTGTAGACGAAGCTGTCGTAGTTGTCGATGACGAGGACACGAGGCGCCATGGGCGTCGCAGGCTACTGGCGGGCCTCCCGGCCACCCCGACGAGATCCGACCGAGAGCCGCTAGAGCCTCCCGGTGGTGCGTGGCTAGTGTCGTCGGCCATGGCCGATCCGACAGATGACGACGCGAGCGCCGACGACGGTGCCGACGTCGAGGCCGCCGACGCTGCTGCGGACGAGGCGACCGACGACGGCGCCGCTCCCGACGAGGGCGCGGGCGTGACCACCACCAAGCGCACCCCGACCCGGCGGCGCCCCGATCCCCGGGCCGACGTGGTCGCCCGGCGGGCCGCCACCAAGGCCCGGATGGACGCCGAGGCCCGCGGCGAGAAGCCCGACCTGGTCAAGAAGCCGGCCGGCACCGCCAGCGCCGACGACCCCACGGGCACCAAGGCCCGGCGGGCCAAGACGGGCACCGCCGGCACGGCCACCGCCGACGACCCGACCGGCACCAAGGCGCGGCGGGAGGCGGCGGCGAGCGCCAAGAAGGTGG
>DASYLG010000285.1:0-1702 GCA_036009685.1 Iamia sp.
TTCCTACGCATGCCGGACAAGGGCGGCCTGGACTACTGGGTGGGCGAGCTGCGTAAGGGCGTCAGCATCAACACGCCGTCGGAGAGCTTCGCCCGGTCCGCCGAGTTCAAGGACCGGTACGGCAACCTCTCCAACGCCGCCTTCGTCCGCCTCGTCTACACCAACGTGCTGGGCCGGACGCCCAGCCCGTCCGAGGCGGCCTACTGGACCGGCGAGCTGGACAAGGGCGTGACCCGGGGCAGGGTCATGGTCGGCTTCTCCGAGTCGGCCGAGAACAAGACCCGCACGGCGGGCCTGTCCGGCCTGGTCACCCTCACCCGGCTGATGCTGGTCCGGGTGCCCACCGTCGCCGAGCGCCAGGCGTGGGAGGCGAAGCCCCGGGCCGAGGTGGTGGCCTGGATCCTGGCCCAGCCGGCCTACGACGCCCGGGTCTGACGGGCGTCAAGGGGTCTCCAAGGAGGCTCCAAGCGGTGGGGCGGATGCTGCTCCCATGAGCAGCTCCGCCACCACCCGTCGTGCCCGCCTCGTCGCCCTGGTCCTGGCGACCGTCATGGTCCTGACCCTGGCCGGGGGCGCCCTCCTCGGCGCCACCGGCTCGGGCGCGGCCCAGCCCGCACCGTCGGCCCCCACCACCGAGGCCGTCGTCGACCTGACCGACCTCACCGAGGAGGAGCTCGCCGCCCTCCTCGCCGAGTACGACGCCACCCCCACCCCGGCGGCCCCGGCCCCCGCCCCCTGACCTCCGGTCCCCACCCGTCGGCGGCCCCGGTGGGGCATCATGTGCGCCCGTTCACATGAGGAGGGCGCCATGGGTGGCCTGGAGGCGATCGACCCCCGCTACGCGGCTCTCTGGGCCCGGGCCCAGGAGGTCCTCGGGGCCGACGAGCGGGTCCGGGCCGTCGAGCTGGCCGGCTCGGTGGCCAGCGGGACGGCCGACCGGTGGAGCGATCTCGACCTGGCCGTCGTGACCCACGACGAGGGCCACGACGTCCTCCTCGCCGACTGGCCCCGCTGGCTGGCGGAGATCACGCCGACGGTCTTCGCCCGCACCCCCATCGCCCCGATGATCGTCAACGCCGTCACCGCCGACGGGCTGACGCTCGACCTGGTGATCCACCGGGGCGAGGTCTTCACCTTCCCGCCGGCGACCGAGTACGTGGTCGGGGCCCTGTCCGGCACCCGGTTCGCCGACGTCGACGCCGCCCTCGAGTACGCCGTGGCCGAGCAGCTCCGGGGTCTGGCCGGCCCGTTCATCAGCCTGATCGCCCGGGACGAGCACGTGAAGCACCTGGCCGGCGTGCCCCACGTCCTGGGCCTCCTGACGACCGTCTTCCTGGCCGAGCGGAACGCACCGCCGCCCGGGAAGCTGTGGAACGCGACCTACACCGAGGAGCAGCGGGCCGCCGTCGCCGCCCTCCCCCCGGTCCGCGCCACCCGCGCCGACCTGATCGCCTTCGGCCTGGGGGTGGCCGAGCTCCTCCTCGGCCGGGCCCGTCCCCTCTTCGCCGAGCGCGGCCTGGCCTGGCCCGGCGACCTGGCCGCGGTGGCGGCGGCGCGCGTCGGCGAACAGCTCGGTCTCGGCGATCTCCCCTGGCTCCACTGAGCCCTGCGGCAAGATGGCCGGATGGACGAGCTGCACGCGGTGCTGACGGGCGTCGGGCCGCGCCTGCGCGGCCTGCGCGTGGAGCGGGGGGCGACGCTG
>DASYLG010000286.1:0-4549 GCA_036009685.1 Iamia sp.
CGAGGTGGACCCGTGCCCGAGGTGACCGACCCCCAGACCGACGACGTCGAGGCCAGTGCCGACGACGCCGACGCCGTCGAGGAGCTCCTCGTCGAAGAGGTCTCCATCGACGGCATGTGCGGCGTCTACTGAGCCGCCGGGACCCCCGATGCTCGACGAGGCCTGGCGCCTCGACGACGCCGTCTCGCTCCGCCCCGAGCCCTTCGGCGCCCTCGCCTACCACTTCGGCACCCGGAAGCTGAGCTTCCTCAAGGTGCCCCCGCTCGTCGACGTGGTGACCGGCCTGGCCGCGGCGCCCACCGTCACCGACGCCCTCGTGGGCGCCGGCATCGACGAGGCGCAGTGGCCCTCCTACGTGAAGGCCCTCCGCACCCTGGCCGACAGCGGGATGATCGTCCCCCGGACCCCGATCGAGACCCCCGCATGAGCACGATCGCTCCCGGCCGCCTGGTCGACCAGTTCGAGCGCGGCCTCGACGCCCCCATCTGCCTGACCTGGGAGCTGACCTACGCCTGCAACCTGGCGTGCGTCCACTGCCTGTCCTCGTCGGGCCGGCGCGACCCCGACGAGCTCAGCACCGCCGAGGCCATGGCCGTCGTCGACGAGCTCCAGCGGATGCAGGTGTTCTACGTCAACATCGGCGGCGGCGAGCCCACCATCCGGCCCGACTTCTGGGACCTGCTCGACTACTCGGTCGACCACAGCGTCGGGGTGAAGTTCTCGACCAACGGCCACAAGATCACGCCGGCGCGGGCCGAGCGGCTGGCCGCCACCGACTACCTCGACGTGCAGATCTCGCTCGACGGCGCCACCGCCGAGGTCAACGATGCCGTGCGCGGCCCCGGCACCTACGCCACCGCCCTGCGCGCCATGGAGAACCTGGCCGACGCCGGGATGCGCGACTTCAAGATGTCGGTGGTCTGCACCCGTCACAACATCGGCCAGCTCGACGGGTTCAAGGCCATCGCCGACCGCTACGGCGCCCAGCTCCGGCTGACCCGGCTCCGCCCCTCGGGGCGGGGGGCCGACACCTGGGACGAGCTCCACCCGCTCCCCGCCCAGCAGCGCCAGCTCTACGACTGGCTGGTGGCCAACGGCGACCAGGTCCTCACCGGCGACTCGTTCTTCCACCTCTCGGCCTACGGCGAGGCCCTCCCAGGGCTCAACCTGTGCGGTGCCGGGCGGGTCGTCTGCCTGATCGACCCGGTGGGCGACGTCTACGCCTGCCCCTTCGCCATCCACGACCGGTTCAAGGCCGGCAACGTCCGGTCGCCGGGCGGCTTCGCCTCGGTGTGGCGGGAGTCCGAGCTGTTCCTCGAGCTGCGCGAGCCGCAGTCCGGCGGTGCCTGCACCCACTGCTCGGCCTACGACACCTGCCGGGGCGGGTGCATGGCCGCCAAGTTCTTCACCGGCCTGCCCCTCGACGCTCCCGACCCCGAGTGCGTGAAGGGCCACGGCGAGACGGCGCTGGCTGCACTCGCGCTCGAGCCGTCCGCCGCCAAGCCCCGCCCGTCGGTGGACCACTCCAAGCCGGTCTCGGTGCCCGTCACCCTCGGTCCCCGTCCCGGCCGCCCCGACAAGGCCTGCGAGGAAGATCCCCTCCACGGCCTGGTCGTGTCCTCCTGAGAGAAGCCTGATGCCCCGCAACCCCTGGTTCGAGACCGTCGAGGAGGCCCGGCGCCGGGCCCAGCGCCGGCTGCCCAAGTCCGTCTACAGCGCCCTGCTGGCCGGGTCGGAGAAGGGCCTCTCCTACGCCGACAACGTCGAGTCCTACGGCGAGCTGGGCTTCGCCCCCCACGTCGCCGGGCTGGCGGCCGAGCGGGACCAGGCCACCACGGTGATGGGCCAGCCCATCTCGATGCCGGTGCTGATCTCGCCCACCGGCGTGCAGGCCGTCCACCCCGACGGCGAGGTCGCCGTCGCCCGCGCCGCGGCGGCGCGGGGCACGGCGATGGGGCTGTCGTCGTTCGCCTCGAAGCCGGTCGAGGAGGTCACCGCCGTCTGCTCGCAGGTCTTCTTCCAGATCTACTGGATGGGCGATCGGGCGGCGATGGAGGCCCGGCTCGAGCGGGCCCGCGCCGCCGGCTGCGTCGGCCTCATCCTCACGCTCGACTGGTCGTTCTCGCACTCCCGCGACTGGGGCAGCCCGTCGATCCCCGACCAGATCGACCTCAAGACGATGGTGGCCTTCGCCCCCGAGGTGGCCCTGAAGCCGGCGTGGCTGCTCGAGTTCGCCCGCACCAAGAAGCTGCCGGACCTCAGCGTGCCCAACGTGGTGCCGCTCGGTCAGGAGGCGCCCAAGTTCTTCCCCGCCTACGGCGAGTGGATGGGCACCCCGCCGCCCTCGTGGGAGGACGTGGCCTGGCTCCGCGAGACGTGGGGCGGGCCGTTCATGCTCAAGGGCATCTCCCGCCTCGACGACGCCCGCGCCGCGGTCGACGCCGGCGTCACCGCCATCTCGGTGTCGAACCACGGCGGCAACAACCTCGACGGCACGCCGGCCCCGATCCGGGTCCTGCCGTCGATCGCCGATGCCGTGGGCGACGAGGTCGAGATCCTGCTCGACGGGGGCATCCGCCGGGGCAGCGACGTGGTCAAGGCCGTGGCCCTCGGCGCCCGGGCCGTGATGATCGGCCGGGCCTACCTGTGGGGCCTGTCGGCCAACGGCCAGGCCGGTGTCGAGAACGTGCTCGACATCCTGCGGGCCGGCATCGACTCGGGCCTCCTGGCCCTCGGCCACCGCTCGATCACCGACCTCACCCCCGACGACGTCCTCGTCCCCGAGGGCTTCACCCGAGTCCTCGGCGACACCAAGTAAGCGACTGACCCGAACTGGCGATCAGATCCGGCTGGATCCCGCCGGATCGATCGCCAGTTCGGGCGGGGGTGGGCCGGTGCCTCAGCGGGGTGGGTCGAGGGGGCCGGTGCCGGCGGGGAGGAGGGCGCGCCAGGTACGGGCGCGCCGGCTTCCGGCCCAGACGCCGGCGCAGTAGGCAGCGTCGTCGGCCAGGTGGAGGACCGGGTGCCGGCGCCGCACCAGATCGACGACCGCCGGGCCGAGCACGGCGACCGCCACCGCCGGACGGGCGCGGCGGCTGACGACGGCGAGCCCGAGGGCGCCCGGCAACCAGGCCCGACGCACGGCCCGGGCCACCATGGCCCCGGCGAACAGGTGGCCCCGGCCGGCCAGCCGCACGGCCTCCTCGGCCGGGTGGTCGAGGGCCGACAGCTTCCGGGCCAGCGCCGCGGTCGAGCCGGCGGCCACGGCGACGCCGAGTACCGGGTGGCCGAGGGCGACCAGGCCCCACGCCGCCCCGCTCCAGCCCGACAGCCGCACCGGCGCCACCGCCGCGCCGTGGCGCACGGCCAACGGCCCGGCCGACGAGCCGTAGGCGAACCGCTGCCGCAGCCAGGCCCGGGCGTCGGCACGGACCGGGTGGGTGGCGGTCACCCCCGGCTCGTAGCGGACCGTCGCGCCGGTGGCGACGATCCGCCAGACCAGGTCGACGTCCTCGCCGTAGCGGAGCCCCTCGTCGAACCCGTCCACCTCGTCGAGCACCGAGCGGCGCACCACGAGCGCGGCCGTCGGGACGTAGGGCACCGGGCTGCCGGGACGGACGACGGCGGCGCCGGCCCCCATGTCGAGCGGCGACCGGTCGGCCTCGTAGCGCCCGATGGCACCGACGCCGCCGGCCGGGAGGACACGGGGCGCCACGGCGGCGACGGCCGGGTCGGCCAGGTGGAGCAGGAGGCGCTCCAACCACCCTCGCGACGGCACCACCTCGGCGTCGACGAAGGCCACCACGGCCCGATCGGTGGCCCGCCACCCGGTCTCCCGCGCCGCGCCAGGGCCGCGGGAACGGTCGTGGCGGAGGATCCGCACGTCGGCCCCGAGCCCGGCGATCGGCACGCGTGAGCCGTCGTCGACGACCACCACCTCGCCCACCGGCCCGAGGGCGGCGAGCGTGGGCGCCAGCTCGGCGACGGTGCCCCGGACGGGGATCACCACGGCCACGTCGTCGGCCGTGAACGGTGCCGCCCCGGCGTCGACGCGCGGGTGGGCCAGCCCGCCGTCGAGCAGGCGGCGGACCAGACGCGCTCCTCCCCCGGTGGTCGGGACGAGGTCCCCCGCGACGAGCCGGTCGACCAGCGCCGAGCCGGACTCGCTGACGCGCAACAGGCGCAAGGGCGATCCCCCCACCAGCACCCGCCCGCCGTCGATCCTCCGCACGCCCTGGTCGAGCGCGACCCGCATGCCCGCAGGCAGGTCCGTCACCGGGCGGTCATGCCGGCGTCGACGGGGAGGAGGGCGCCCGTGACGGCCCCGCTCGCCTCGCCGCACAGCCACGCCACCAGCGCCGCCACCTGGTCGGCCGTCACCAGGCCCTGGAGGAGGTGGTGGACGGCGAACTCGTCCGACGACGCCAGCCCGTAGACCTCGGCGCTGGCCGTGAGCATCGACGTGTCGGTCGAGCCCGGGGCGACGGCGTTGGCGGTGATGCCCTCGGGGCCCAGCTCGGCGGCCAGGCTCCGCACCAGGCCGACGACC
>DASYLG010000287.1:0-1902 GCA_036009685.1 Iamia sp.
CGGCGGGCCGCGTCGGCGTCGGCCTCCGACCGGCCCGCCGTCACCACCGGGTACGGGTTGATCGTCAGGCCGATCTCGGCCCCCGACGCCCCCGCCGCGACCGAGGACCGCAGCGCCGCCACCGCCAGCCCGTGACCCAGCAGCAGGTGGTGGGCGGCCGCCACCGCGTCCGCCGGCGAGCGGCGGCCCGGGGCGTGGATGCCGGCGGCGTAGCCGAGCATGGCCGAGCACCACGGCTCGTTGATCGTCCGCCAGTGGGCCACCCGGTCGCCCAGGGCGGCGCCGACCAGCCCGGCGTAGTCGGCGAAGCGGAGAGCGACGTCACGGGAGGGCCATCCGCCGAGGGAGGCCTCCAGCTCCGAGGGCAGGTCCCAGTGGTAGAGCGTGGCGACGGGGGTGATGCCCCGCGCCAGCAGCCGGTCGACCAGGGCCCGGTAGAAGTCCAGGCCCCGCTCGTTCGGAGGGCCCGTGCCACCGGGCTGCACCCGGGGCCAGGCGATCGAGAAGCGGTACGCGCCCACGCCCAGCGCCGCCATCAGGTCGACGTCCTCCTCCCAGCGCCGCCGGTGGTCGACGCCCCGAGAGCCGCTGTCGCCGCCCCGGATCGCCCCTGGCACCGACGCGAAGTCGTCCCAGATCGAGCGCCCCCCACCGTCGAGCTCCATGCCCCCCTCGACCTGGTGCGACGACGAGGCCACCCCCCAGGTGAACCCGGGGGGGAAGGTGACGGGCCGGCTCACCGGTGCGCCGTCGGGTTGCGACGCCGGCTCACCTCGACGCGGCCCACGGCGCACCGGCGAGCACCGACGGCTCCACCCGCTGCGCTCGCTCCGCCGTCGGGGAGACCTCTGTACCGCTGGGTTCCCTCGCTGCGCTCGCTCACGTGCGGATGGCCTCGCCGGTGGACGCATCGAAGAAGTGGAGGGCGTCGACGCGCACGTTCACGAGGATGTCGGTACCGGTCTGCACCTTGCTGCGCGGATCGAACCGCCCGATGACGGCCGCCCGGCCCGCCTCGGCCTGGCGCTCGAGGACGTCGACGGCGTGGGCGTCGGCGTCGGCCGCGACCGTCCGGGTGTCGTCGGTGAGGGCCGGGCGGGCCGCGATGGTCATGTGCACGAGCAGCTCGGAGCCCAGCGACTCGCGCAGCTCGACGTGGGCCGTCAGCGGCGCGACCACGTCGCCCTGCCGGTGCCCGATGTCGTGGGCCTCGACGTCCTCGGGGCGGATGCCGACCACCACGTCCGACCCGACCAGCCCGGCCAGCGCCGGTCGGCGCGCGAGGACGGACGGCGGGATGGGCAGCACCTGGTCGCCGAGGCGCACGGCGAGATCGCTCGGGTCGGACTTGCCCAGCGCCACGGCTCCTCCGCCGGCCACGCTCCGACCGACGGAGACGCCGGACGCGGCCAGCTCCGAGGCCGGGACGATCGTCCCCTCGATGAGGCTCATCGAGGGCGAGCCGATGAAGGCGGCGACGAAGGTGTTGTCGGGCTCGGCGTAGAGCTCCTCGGGCGGGGCGACCTGCTGGAGGCGACCGTCGCGCAGCACCGCCACCCGGTCGCCCATCGTCATGGCCTCGGTCTGGTCGTGGGTGACGTAGATGGTGGTGGTGCCGAGCTCGCGCTGGAGCCGGGCGATCTCGGTGCGGACCTGGACCCGCAGCTTGGCGTCGAGGTTCGAGAGCGGCTCGTCCATCAGGAACACGGCCGGGTCGCGCACGATGGCCCGCCCCATCGCCACCCGCTGGCGCTGGCCGCCCGAGAGCTGCGCCGGCTTGCGGTCGAGCCACTGCTCGAGCTGCAGCGACCGGGCCACCTCGTCCACCCGCGAGGCGATCTCGGCCTTGGGCCGCCCGGCCAGCTTGAGGGCGAACCCGATGTTCTGGGCCACGGTCATGTG
>DASYLG010000288.1:0-1911 GCA_036009685.1 Iamia sp.
GACCGGCGGTCCTGGGTCATGGACGTCGGGACCCAGGTCCCCCACGGCGCCCTGCGGGCCTACGTGATGGGCGACCGGGGCGCGGCCCACGAGACGGCCACCCCCGACGACCTGGCGTCGATGGAGAGGCTCGCGACCACCGCCCTCCAGGCGGGAGCGCTGGGCATCTCGACGTCGCGCACGCCGCTGCACCGCTCGGTCGACGGCGAGCTGGTGCCCGGCACCGAGGCCGACGAGGACGAGATCATGGCCCTCGGCGACGCCCTCCGGGCCGCCGGCCACGGCGTCTTCCAGGGCGCCCTCCACCACCCCGACGTCCCCGCCTCGTTCGGGTGGATGCGGCGGCTGGCCCAGCGCTCGGGCCGGAGGGTCACGTTCAACTTCCAGCAGACCGACGCCGCCCCCGACCTCTGGCGTGACGTCGCCGGTCTCCTCGACCAGGCCCAGGCCGACGGGATCGAGGTCTACGGCCAGGTCCACGGCCGTCCGGTCGGGATCCTCATGGGCTGGTCGGCCACGATCCACCCGTTCTCGACCTCGGCCGGGTGGGGGCCGGTGGCCTTCCTCTCCCCCGCCGATCGGGTCGCCCGCCTGCGGTCCGACGAGGAGGCCCGGCGCGCCGTGATCCACGGCGAGCGGGCCGACATGGGCCCCTTCGTGGCCTCGCTCACCTCGTCGTGGCACAAGATGTTCCCGTTCCGGGGCGAGACCGACTACGAGCCGCCGGCCTCGCAGTCGGTGGCGTCGATCGCCGAGCGGGAGGGCCGCGACCCGGCCGAGGTCGCCTTCGACGTGCTGATGGAGGACGACGGCCAGGGCCTCCTCTACTACCCGCTGTTCAACTACAGCGACGGCAACCTCGATGCCCTGTGGGAGCTGCACCAGCACCCGCGCACCCGCATGGGCCTGGCCGACGGCGGCGCCCACGTGGGGTCGATCTGCGACGGCTCGACACCCAGCTTCATGGTCGCCTTCTGGGCCCGCGACCGGGTCCGGGGTCCGCACCTGCCCCTCGAGCTGGTGGTCCGCCGCCAGACCCGGGAGACGGCCGAGCACTACGGCCTGCTCGACCGGGGCCTGCTGGCGCCCGGGCTGCGGGCCGACGTCAACGTCATCGACCTCGACGCCCTCGGCATCGACCCGCCCCGCATGGCCTGGGACCTGCCCACCGGCGCCCGCCGCTTCGTCCAGGGCTCGCAGGGCTACCGGTTCACCATCGCCGCCGGCGAGGTCGTCCGCCAGGACGACGAGTTCACCGGTGTCCGCCCCGGCCGCCTGCTCCGAGGCCCCCAGCCCGCCTGAGGACCACGAGGTGCCAGGCACCTCGTGGTCCGTGGTCAGCCGCGGATGACGGCCTGGGTCTGGGTCGTCAACGACACCCGCTTGCCGCGGTGGTCGCGGACGTCGGTCTGGACCACGATCGTGGTGCGGCCGGCGTGGAGCACGGTGGTGGTGGCCGTGGCGGTGCCTTCGCGCACGGCCCGGAAGAGGTTGGTCTTGGACTCGATGGTGGTGGTGCCGACCGCCCCCTCGGGCAGGTTCAGGTAGGCGAGGATCGCCCCCAGGCTGTCGGCCAGGTTCATCAGGGCGCCGCCGTGGAGCACGCCGCCGATGGTGCAGCGGTCGGAGGCCCACTCGAGGGTGCCGACCACCTCGTCGACGGAGGCGGAGGTCAGCTGGACCCCGTTGGCCACGGCGAAGGGCATCGAGGAGATCAGGGCATCGAGATCCACCCCCGCAGCATCACGCGTCGACCGCCCGATTGCCACTACCCCCGAGGTCATCGTCGCGCTTCCCTCGCGTCGGTACCGTCGGCGTCATGGACGACCGCACGCCGCCCCTCGGGGTCCTGCTCCGCACGTGGCGGGGTCGCCGCCGCATCAGCCAGATGGACCTGGCCCACCAGGCCGG
>DASYLG010000289.1:0-1553 GCA_036009685.1 Iamia sp.
GATCGACGGCGTCGTCCGCTTCGAGAGCGGGGGTGCGCGTCCGGCGCCGGGCACGATCGTGACGGCCGACGTGACGTCGGCGGTCGGCCCCGACCTCGTGGTCGTGGCGGCCTGAGATGGGCGCCCAGCCGGTCACCCGCATCTCCCGGTTCGGGCCCAGCGCGCTCCTCACCCCGGCCAATCTCGTCACCATGGCGCGGTTCGCCCTCACGGTCCCGCTGCTCCAGCTCATCGCCGCCGACGGCGTGTCGTGGCGGGTCACGGTCGGTTGGATCGTCCTCGCCTGCACCGACGGGCTCGACGGATGGCTGGCCCGCCGCGACGGCACCACCCGGTCCGGCGCCTTCCTCGACCCGCTGGCCGACAAGTTCCTGGCCATCGGCGGCCTGTCGGCGCTGGCCGCCCAGGGCGTGTTCCCCTGGGTGGCCGTCGGGCTCATCGCCGTGCGCGAGGTCGGCGTGTCGGCCTACCGCACGGCGGCGGGTCGGCGGGGCGTGTCCCTCCCTGCCCGCCAGCTGGGCAAGATGAAGACGGTGTTCCAGCTCGTGGCGGTGGGGGTGGCGCTGTGCCCGTCCACTGCCGACCTGGCCGGTCTGGCGCTGTCGATCCTGTGGGTGGCGGTGGCGCTGACCGTGGTGTCGGGCCTCGACATCGTCGTGGCCGCCCAGCGGACCGGCCGCCCTGTCACGTGAGATCGGGACATGAGGTGTGACGTCCTCGCCGTGGGGACGGAGCTCCTCCTCGGCCAGATCGTCGACACCAACAGCGCCTGGATCGGCGAGCAGCTCGCCACGGCCGGGATCGACAGCTACCTCCACGTGCAGGTGGGCGACAACCAGGCCCGCATGGTCGAGCAGCTGCGGGCGCTGCTGGCCGAGGCCGACGCGGTCATCGTCTGCGGCGGGCTCGGCCCCACCCAGGACGACATCACCCGGGAGGCCATCGCCGAGGTGATGGGGACCTCGCTCGAGCGCCGGGACGACCTGGCCGACGCCATCCGGGAGATGTTCATGTCGCGGGGGCGGGCCATGCCGGCCAGCAACCTCCGCCAGGCCGACGTCCCCAAGGGCGGGGAGGCGATCCCCAACCCCAACGGCACGGCCCCCGGGCTGCAGTGCCCGGTCGGCGGGAAGGTGGTGTACGCAGTCCCGGGGGTTCCCCACGAGATGGAGTACATGGTCGCGGCCACGGTCGTGCCCGACCTGCTCGAACGGGCCGGGGAACGGAGCACGATCGTGTCCCGCAGCCTCAAGACGTGGGGGACGTCGGAGTCGGGGCTGTCGGAACGGATCGCCGGCCGGGTGGACGCCCAGACCAATCCCACGATCGCCTTCCTGGCCCGGGGGATCGAGGGTCTCATCGTCCGGGTCTCGGCCAAGGCGGCCAGCACCGGGGCGGCGGAGGCCCTGATCGCGGCCGAGGAGGCCATCCTCCGGGCGGAGCTGGGCGAGATCATCTTCGGCGTCGACGACGAGACCATGGAGTCGGTCGTCCTCGGCCTGCTGCGGGACCGGGGGTGGACGCTCGGGCTGGCCGAGTCGCTCACCGGCGGG